>CAXBKI010000165.1:0-6499 GCA_963975955.1 uncultured Devosia sp. | reverse complement strand
CCGCCCCCGCCACCGACACGACGGCCCCTGCCACCAGCACTGAATCGGCTGCTCCCGCAACCGGCACCAGCGCCATGGATGCGCCCGCCATGTGGGTCGGCTTTGACATTTCCGACGGCTATGTCGCTGTCGACACCGACAATCTGGCTTCCCAGCTGATCGGCCAGCCGGTCTATTCCAGCTCCGGTGACGATGCTGAAGAAATCGGCAATGTTTCTGACGTGGTGTTCAACCAGGACGGCCAGATCACCGCTGTGATCATCGGCGTTGGCGGTTTCCTGGGCATTGGCGAAAAGAATGTCGCCGTGTCGTTCGACCAGCTTGAATTCACCGTCGCTGCCGACAACACCGAGCGCTGGGTTGTGCCCACCACGGCCGATGCCCTCAATGGCGCACCGGACTTCGTCTGGAAGGACGACAAGCCCGCCGACATGAACGATAACGCTATGGCCACCGATGGCATGGCTACCGATAACGCCATGGCGCCAGCCGATAACGCCATGGCACCAGCCGACCAGACCACGGCACCGGCCGCTTCGGCAGACCCTGCAATGGCCCCGGCCGACCCTGCAATGGCCCCGGCTGACCAGACGGCAGGCGACGCCATGCCCATGAACAATGCCCGTGAAGGCTACACGGCCATCGATTACGAAGCGCTGACCGCTGACAATGTCACCGGCGCCACCGTGATCGGCCCCGATGGCGAAGACATCGCCGCCGTTGACGACATTCTCCTCAATGCTGATGGCAGCATTGACGCGATGATCGTGGACTTCGGTGGTTTCCTGGGCCTGGGTCAGAAGCGCGTTGCCGTTGGCATGGATAATCTCGAATTTGCCGCCAACGAAAGCGGCGACGTGATCATCTATAGCGATTTCACCCGCGAAGAGCTCGAAGCTCAGCCCGAATATAACGAAGAAACCTATGCTACCGATCCGGCCCAGCGCGCCGTCGACAAGTAATCGCGCGCTCGTGACGATGTTGAATGGTCCTGACGGATCATCCTGGAAGGGTCGGCTTTGCCGGCCCTTCTTTCATGCTCATCTGCCAAAGGATTTGCCAATGCGCCGTTTGATCTCGCTCTCGCTTGTCAGCCTGCTGCTCGCCGCCCCCGGTTATGCCCAGGAAACCTTGCCTAACACGCCCACCGAGCTTGAACGCAGCGGCATCACGCCCCCGCCCATCATGTCCCGCGGCTATGCCAGCACCCCCGCTGATACGCTGGTGACCAAGCTGCTCGACAAGACCGTGTTCACCGGCATCGGCGATGACGCCGAGGAGATCGGCACCATCCATGATCTGGTCGTGACCCCCAATACCGGCATTTCGGCCGCCGTGATCAGCGTGGGTGGCTTCCTGGGCATCGGCGCCAAGGACGTCGCCGTCGATTTTGCCCAGCTGCAATGGCTTGAGCGCGCCGATGGCACCCATCGCTGGGTCCTGGCGACCACGGCCGAGGATCTGACCGCAGCCCCTGCCTTTATCTGGGCCGACAGCGAGGAAACCACCGGCGAGCCGGCCCTGACCACTGCCGAGGAGGAGCAGCAGATGGTCGATGGCGATCCCAATGCCGCGCCCATCGATCCGGCCCTGACCACCGATCAGCCCGAGCGCCAGGACGAAACCAGCCTGGACCGCGCCGGCTTCTCCAGTTTTGACGGCACCACCCTCACCGCCCAGGAGATGACCGGCATCGCCGTTTATGGCCTGAACGATCAGCAGATCGGCACCATTGGCGATGTACTGACCAATCCCGATGGCAGTTTTGATGCCGTCATCGTCGATGTCGGCGGCTTTCTGGGCCTGGGCGCCAAGCCGGTCGCGGTAGGCTATGAAAACCTCACCTTCTCGGCCGATACCACCGGCAACCGCTATCTGTTCCTCAATACGCCCCGCGAACAGCTCGAGAGCCAGCCCGCCTATGACCCGGCCACCTACGAGGCCGACCGCACCAATCAGCGGATGATCGTGACGCCCTGACAATAAAAAAGGCGGGCCTTTCGGGCCCGCCTCTGATCACTGCAAGAACGCCTGGCTGCCTGTCAGTGGGCGGTTGCCGCTTCCCGTACCGCGTCCTGCACCTTTTCGAAGGCGCGGACCTCGATCTGCCGGATGCGCTCGCGGCTCACGTCATATTGCTGGGCCAGCTCTTCGAGCGTCGAGGGGTTTTCCTGCAGCCGCCGGGCATGAAAGATGGCTCTTTCGCGCTCGTTCAGCACATCCATGGCGCTGGTCAGCAGCCCCATGCGTTCGGAATATTCCTCGCTTTCGCCCAGCGCCGTTTCCTGGCTCGGCGTATCATCGACCAGCCAGTCCTGCCATTCCGACGAGCCCTCGTCCGCCCGCATCGGCGAATTGAGCGATGCATCGCCGGACAGGCGCGCATTCATCGACACCACATCGGCCTCGGTGACGTTGAGCGTCGTGGCGATCTGCGCGATCTGGTCAGGATGCAGCCCGCCATCGTCCAGCGCCGCGACCTGTCCCTTGACCTTGCGCAGGTTGAAGAACACCACATCGCATAGGTTGCCAGCCGGAACCCCTTATCGGGCTCGAACCGCTTGACCGCATGCATCAGGCCGACATTGCCTTCCGAAATCACTTCTGAGATCGGCAGGCCATAGCCGCGATAACCCATGGCGATCTTGGCGACCAGCCGCAGATGCGAGGTGATCAGCTTCTGGGCCGCCCCCGGATCCTCGTGTTCCTTGTAGCGTTTGGCCAGCATGAATTCTTCATCCGGTTCCAGCATGGGGAACTTGCGGATTTCCTGCAGATACCGGCTCAGGCCGCCCTCGGCCGAAAGCACTGGCAAATTTGTTTGGGCCATCATTGCACCCCTTTCATGTTCCCCCGCCAAAGCGGGCAGAATCCCATCGATCCTCCGACATCCCCACGGACCATCGTCAGACGACGATGGATATATAGGGAACCAGTTTGGCGATTGTAAGATGCGCCACATTGCATCAGCATTACGCAGCGACGCGGCGAAAACTCCTGTCCTTGATTACAACGCATGGCCGGCGCCATTGCACCATCACCATGCGGTGAATCCTAGCGCGCAAATGCCTTGTCATACCCTTCCAGCGCCTCTTCGAGGGCCGCCAGGTCGGGGGGCAGCGGCGCTTCGAAAAACATTTCTTCATGCGTCAGCGGGTGCTCGAACCCCAGTTCGGCGGCGTGCAGCGCCTGCCGGCCCAGCGCCTGGATCGGCCCGGCGACTTCGGGCGGCAGGCGGTTGATCTTGGTGGCGTAGCCCGAGGCATAGACACTGTCGGCGACCAGCGGGTGGCCGATATGGGCCATGTGCACGCGGATCTGGTGCGTCCGGCCGGTCTCGAGCTGGCATTGCACGCGGGTGATGTCCCAGCCCTCGTCGCCGAAACGCGCCTCCACCATGTAATGGGTTATGGCCTCGCGGCCATCCTTGCGCACGGCCTGTTTCAGCCGGTTGTTCTGGTCGCGTCCGAGCGGGGCGTCGATGCTGCCCTTGGCCGTCTCGGTCGATCCCCACACAAAGGCGATATAGGCCCGGTGCAGCGGACCGGTACGGCCGTGATCGGCAAACTGCGCCGACAGGTGCCGGTGCGCCCGTTCGGTCTTGGCCGCCACCATCACCCCCGAAGTGTCCCGGTCCAGCCGGTGCACGATGCCGGGCCGCTTGACCCCGCCAATGCCCTGCAGGGTCTCCCCGCAATGAAAGATCAGCGCATTGACCAGCGTGCCATTGGGCGAGCCGGGTGCCGGATGCACCACCATGCCCACCGGCTTGTTGATCACGATCAGTTGATCGTCCTCATAGAGGATGTCGAGCGGAATGTTTTCGGCCTGCGGCTCGGGATCTTCTGGGGGTGGCGCCAGAAGAATGATTGTTTCGCCGGCGCTAAGCCGGTATTTGGGCTCACTGACGGGTTTGCCATCGATGCTGACGGCGCCGGTCAGGATCAGGTCCTTGATCCGGCTCCGGCTGAGCACGGTGTGTACCTTGGCCAGGGCGGCATCGAGCCGGCCGCCGGCCATCTCGGCGTCGACCACGACTTCAACCTCGTCACCCTCGAACTCTAGTGCGGTATCTTCGGCCATGGATAATCCTAACGAAACTGGGCCCAGCGAGCAAAAAGCGGATGCGCCGCTGACGCCCGAAGCTCTTGCCATGCTGGGGAAGGCACGCCGCTCGTTCGGTATCTCGATCGGCATTCTGTTGCTGGGCTTTATGGCGATTGGCTTCGCCCTTGTCTATCGCGCGATGCGAGATGCGCCGCCGCCGGCAACAGCCCAAGCCGTGACCCTGCCGGAAGGCGCGGTCGTGGTGTCGGCGACGGTCAGCGAAGGCGCCATCGTCGTGACCTATACACTCAACGGCGTCACAACGCTCTCTTTGTTCAATCAGCAGACCGGTGAACTCACCCGCAGCCTGGCCATCCGCTAGCCTGCGCCCGCTCGCGGCAGGCGGTCCGGCCGGCGCCCGGCCCTAGCTGTCCTGGATTTCCCGCAGGGCCGCCATGCGGTCCGAAACCGATCCGCGGCGGCTGCTGCCCGCGGTTTGGGCGGGCAGGTCATCATGCCCCTCCCCGTCATCGGCAAACCGCTGCACGCGGTCGAACAGGCTCTCGTGCTCGTTTCGCGCGGCCGGCCGGTCGGTGTCCACCGCATAGACCAGGCGACTGACCGTGGCGGCAATGTCGTTGAGCTTCTCGCGCAGATGGGCCTCTTCGAGGCGTTCGCTGTCCCAGTCCGCGAGGATTCCACGCCAATCACCTTCTTGCGCAAAAGCTCGACCTCGGACTCCAGCGCCAGCTTGTCGGCCAGCAATTGCTCGGCACGGCCCGAGGAGCGCTCCACCACCTGGTTGCTTTCGGCCAGAATGGCATTGAGCTGGTTCTCCGCCCGGGCCATTCGCGCTTCGGCGGCGACCAGGTTTTCGGCAGCGGCGGTCTTGCTGTCGTCCTGGCTCGCCAGCGCGGCGCGCATCTGGGCGATGGCAGCATTGGTTTCCGCGCTGCGCCGGTCCGATGTCTCCAGCCGGCGGAGCAGGCTCCTGGCCTGTTCCTCGAGAAACTGCGCGCGCGTCTGCTCGATCGCCAGCGCGGTGCTCAGGCGGTCGACGTCCTGGCCATAATCGCCCGTGAGCGCATCACTCCCCAGCGTTGTTGCGTTGGGCAGCCTGTCCTGCACGGCCTTGCGCAGCGTCTCGACCTCGCCGCCCCGTACATCCAGGTCCCGCTCGCGCATCCGCAGGCGCTGCGCCAGGTCGGTGGCCTCGCGTTCCAGCTCGTTCACCCGGCTGCGCAGCTCGCTTTCGCGGCTTTCCAGCGCCGTGATGATTTCCAGGTTCTTGTCCCGCTCGGCCTTGAGCAGCCCCAGATCGCTGCGCTTCTGGTTGACATCGCCCAGCTGCTCGGCGAGCCGCTTGCGCAGCGTTTCCACATTCATCTCCAGCCGGCGCGTGGAGAGCGCAAATTCGGCGCGCAGCTGATCCTTGTCGGCGCGGAACTCGGCCATGGTAATGGGGGTGGCGGCCTCGATACGGCGCTTGGTCAGGCGCACCGCGCGCTTCCAGACCGCTGGCAGGATGATCAGCGACACCAGGCTTGCAACCAGCAACCCGAGGGCAAAATACATGATGTTCTCAATGGGCATCTGCCGACCTCCGAAACCACGCGACGCAGATCCACATGGATTATCCCCGTTTTGCCAGCAATGGTGCTGTGCCGCTATCTTCGCCAGTCAGTAACCCTAACGCGGCGGGGCGCCCCAGTCACGACAATGCCGGGGAATTGCGCCCCGGCATGGCAGAATTGATCGATCTGCGGTGTGCCGTCAGAACGGATTCCAGGTGGGTGCATTGGTGAATTTGAGATAGCCCACATTGATCCCCAGGCGCGCGCCCACGCCCGAGCGGATCGGCACCATCACCACATTGCCGCGCTTGAGCACGGTCATGCCGAACCCGCCCAGCACATAGGCCGAGCCATCCACCCCGGCATAGCGCCCCAGCGCGTCCGAGACCTGGCTGAGGCTGTAGACCAGCATCATTACCTTGGAGCCGTCGCCGCCCACATCAAAGCCGATCGAGGGGCCCTGCCAGTAGATGTTGAATTCGCCCGCATTGCGCGTGTGCAGGATGCCCTCGCCATAGCGCGCGCCGGCAAACAGCGCGCCCCCGGCGTCCTCGCCCAGGATATAGCCATTGGGCAGGCCGAACTGGCTGACGGCCCGTTCGACCACCGAGGCCAGGCCCTGCGACGCCGAGCCGAAGAACTTCTTGCCGCTATTGACCAGGTCCTCTCCCGAGTAAGTGTCGCTCAGTGAGCCCTGTGCATAGGCGACGGGTGCGCCCATCGCACACACAATGGCTAACAGTACAAAGAGGCGCTTGATCATCAGAAAATCTCCCGGGCGAATGGCGATAGTGGCAATTCCAGGCATAATTGGGTTTGGACCTTAACTTTTGTCGGGCAGTCTTGAGCCTTTCCGCACGTCGATCCTTGGTTTGAAG
>CAXBKI010000164.1:0-6513 GCA_963975955.1 uncultured Devosia sp. | reverse complement strand
GACCCTGAATCATCACCGTGCCGCCATGGATGACGTAGGCCCGGTCGACCAGCCCAAGCGTTTCGCGCACGGCATGGTCGGTAATCAGCACGCCGATGCCACGCTGGGTGAGTTGGCGCACCAGCCCCTTGACCTCGGCCACGGCAATCGGATCGACGCCGGCAAAGGGTTCGTCGAGCAGCATGAAGGCGGGATCGGCCGCCAGGGCGCGCGCCAGCTCGACGCGGCGGCGTTCGCCGCCCGAGAGGGCCAGCGCATTGGACTTGGCCAGATGCTGAATGGAAAATTCCTCGAGCAGCGATTCCAGGCGCGCCTTGCGCGCCGCCTTGCCACTGACGTGATTTTCCAGCACGGCCAGAATATTGCCGCTCACCGTCAGGCCCCGAAAGATCGAGGGTTCCTGCGGCAGATAGCCGATGCCAAGCTGGCCGCGTTGGAACAGCGGCAGGTGGGTAATGGTGCGGCCATCGAGCTGGATCGAGCCGGCATCGGGTTTGACCAGGCCCATGATCATGGTGAAAACCGTGGTCTTGCCCGCACCATTGGGCCCCAATAGACCGACCGCCTCGCCGCGGCGCACCGCGATGGAGACATCGCGCACGACCACGCGCTTGCCAAAACTCTTGGCCAGGTTATGCGCGACCAGCCAGCCGGTCTGGTCGAGACGCGGCTTGGTCCGGGAATCGGGGCGTTCGGTCATTGTGAGGTGAATACGCCGGTGACCCGGCCCTTATTGGCGCTGGTGAAGGTGGAGACATTGGTCTCGAGATTGACGACCAGTTCATCGGCATTGACGGTGCCACCCGAATTGACCACGACGACATTACCGGTCAGGTGCAACAGCTGGTCGCCGGGGGTAAACACCGCGCGGTCGCCAGTGGCGGTCTGGTCGGTGGTTTTGAGCCTGACCTTTTCAGAGGCCTCAAAGGTCTTGATGTCGGTGGTGCCACCGGCACCATAGGTAGCAACCACCTTGGAGGCCCAGACCGTGACGGTGGGGTGAACCACCACCACATTGCCGGTAAAGACCGCCGTGCTGGTCGACTCGTCGAGCGTGAACAGGTCGGCGGTTATGCTGACCTTTTGCTGGGCAAAGGCTGGCGTGGCCGTCAGGGCCAGCGCGAGGAAGGCAAACAGACGCAGCATCATGGTGTTTTGGATCCCGGAGTGTAGGGCAAGGTGACGGTCACGCGCGAAAATGTCCAGATGGCGCTCTCGGCATCATAGGTCATGCCCACGCCATTGAGGGTTGTGCCATCGGCGTAGTCGATGTGAACCGGACCATTGCTCAACAGCTTTTGCGCGGCATAGTCGAAAACGGAATCCGTCACGGTGCCCGCCGTTCCGGAGGATTCGTCAATCACCGCGATACCCGGAATGGTCACCGTGTCGGTGCCGATATCAAGCAGTGCGTTCTGGGCACTGACCTGGGTCACCAGTCCGCTGGGTCGATGCATGACGAGTTCGGACTCACTCAAGGAGATCTGATCGGGCGCCTCGATCGCCGCTGCGGCCGACCGTGACCAGACCCGATAGGTCGTGCCATTGTCCAGTACGCCGGCATATTCGGGTGTTTCAATGGTGACGTTCTCGCGGGTGACGCTGACGCTGCCAACGCCAAAGCGCCCGGTCAGGCTGGACAGATAGATCTGTACCAGCAGCACGGCGAGCACGATAACGCCCAGCGCGGGCACGGCAATGCGCAGGATCGCCACAAGGCGATTTCGATGCTCCAGCCGTTGGTAGATGGCCAGACGCTGCGCACTATCGGCCTGCAGGTCCATTGTCACAAATTCCATCAGCTATGGGCAAAGATGTCGGTTTCGTCCCAACCGAGCAGATCGAGTTCGCAACGCGTCTTGAGAAAGTCAAAGCACTCCCGGGCCAGAGCGGTGCGGCCTTCGCGGGCCAGCATGCGATCGAGGTGACGCTTGAGATCGTGCAGATGGAGCACATCGGAAGCGGCATATTCGAGCTGGGCGTCACTGAGCTTGTCGCTGCCCCAATCCGAACTCTGCTGCTGCTTGGACAGGTCCACGCCGAGCAGTTCGCGGCTGATGTCCTTGAGGCCGTGACGATCGGTATAGGTGCGGACCAGCTTGGAGGCGATCTTGGTGCAGTAGACCGGCCCGGTGACCACACCAAACCGGTTGCGGAGCGCAGCCACATCAAATCGGGCATAGTGAAAGATCTTGGTGACCTTGGGGTCGGCGAGCAGCTTGACCAGATTGGGCGCGTCGCTGGCGTCCTGGGGAATTTGCACGATATCGGCGCTGCCATCGCCCGGCGAGAGCTGGACCACGCAGAGGCGATCGCGATGGGGATGCAGGCCCATGGTCTCGGTATCGATCGCCACTTCGCGACCATCGTAATTGGACAGGTTGGGCAGATCGCCGCGGTGCAGTCGGATGGCCATCGAAGTCCTCGCGTGAACGGTTTGGTCCCTGATGCCACAGCATCAAGGCGTTGGAAAGGCTGGCCGGACCGGAGATGCCTGCGCAGGCTATGCGGGTCGCCTGCGGCGCCGGTGGGCAAGGGCTGAAATTGCCAGCCCCAGCAGCAGCGCGATCAGCAGTGGCCAGTAGCGGAACCGGGTGAAGGGCGTGCCGGCGAGCCTTTCATGCGGGCGGACGTCCAGCGCGGCCATTTGCAGCGGCGGCAGTTGGGCGGTGATGCGACCGAGCGGATCGGTGGCGAAGGTCAGACCCGAATTGGCGGCACGGATCAGGCTCATGCCCTCTTCGACCGCCCGGATCCGGGCGTGATGGGCGTGCTGGGCCGGCCCGATGGAGTGGTCGAACCAGGCGTCATTGGTGATGTTGAACAGGAACTGGGCGTTGTCGGTATCGCCCAGATCGCCGGAAAACAGGATTTCGTAACAGATCAGCGCCAGCAGTGATGGGGTGTTGGGCAGGCTCATCAGACGGCGGCGGGCATCACCATGGCTCCAGCCTTCGGCGCCGGGAACAAACTGCTTGATGCCGAGACTGGCAAAGAACGGGCCGAAGGGCAGGAATTCGCCAAACGGCACCAGATGCGACTTGTCATAGCTGGCGATGACCTCGCCATTGGTGTCGATGGCCAGAATGGCGTTGAAAGGCGGAGCGGCGGCGACCGTGGAGCCGGGTTCGTATTGCAGCCGCGGCGCACCGGCCAGCAGGGTGGCTTGCTCGGGCAGCAGGCGGGCGATACGGGCCAGCGCATCGGGATAGGTGGACAGGTAGAATGGCAGGCTCGATTCCGGCCAGACCAGCAGGTCGATATCGGCCAGCCCCTGGTCGGCGGGGTCCATGCGCATCTCGCTGAGCATCAGCAGTCGGTCGATCAGCGCCACCGGATCGGCATTGCTCCAATCGGCATGTTCATAGACCAAAGGCTGGACCAGGCGCATGGCGGTGTCGCCGCGTTCGGTGACGGTGGTGCCGGTTAGGCGATTGTGGCCATAGCCAAGCTGCGCGGCGATCAGGGCAATGGCGATGAAAAAGGGCAGCAGGCGTCGGCTGAGACTGCGCTCGTCGGCCGGCCAGATCAGTGCCGGGGTCATGGCGAGCAAGGCCGCCAGCAGGGTGAGCCCATAGATGCCGATTACCGCGGCAAGCTGCATCATCTCGTCATTGGGTGTCAGCGCATAGCCGAGCAGATCGAAGGGGAAGCCGGTCAGCACGTGGCCGCGGGCCCATTCGGCGATAGTCAGGAAGGTCGCCAGGGTGACTATGCGCCAGGGGCCATGGGACCACATCAGATGCGCCAGCGCACTGGCAAGGCCCCAGAAGGCCGCGATCAGACCGGCCAGGGCGACAATGGCAAACGGCATGATGAGCAACATGATGCCGCCATCGACGAAGAACGCCGCCCCCAGCCAATGGAAGGCGACGATGAAATAGCCCCAGCCAAAGGCAAAGCCGATGGTAAAGGCCGGGCTCAAAAGACGCCGCCAGCCGCGCGGGCTCTCCGCGCCGTCCAGGCACCAGATCCAGATGGGAAAAGCGACAAACAGCGCGGGCAGGACAAACAGCGGCGGCACGGACAGGCCGGCCAGCGCCCCGGCGGCCAGCAGCAGCACAAACCGGCGCCAGCCATGGCTGAGCATGGCGATTTCGGCGAGCCAGGTCATTGCGGTTTACTCGGCGAATCAGGGCGCATGGCGCCAAGCTGGCTGGTGCGACACACAGCGTCAAGCCGGGGCGGGTTCGAGCCGCTTTCGCATTGCAAATGCCAATGCTAGGCTGGAATTATCGTACTGCAGTGACGCCGAGATAAACCAAACCGATGGACCTCGATCAACTCCGAACTTTTGACCGCATCGTCCGGGAGCAGAGTTTCACCCGTGCAGCGGCGCATCTGAACATCACCCAGGCCACCGCCTCGATGCGGATGCGGGCGCTCGAAGGGCTGCTGGGGGTGCCGCTGTTCCGGCGCGGTCGCACCGTGACGCTGACCGATCAGGGCATGACCTTCCTGCCATTTGCCCGACGCATCATCGGCACGGCGCAGGAAGGCCGCGAGGCGCTGCGCCGGGTGGAACGTGGGCGGATCGCGATTGCCGCGCTGCGGAGCCTGGTAACGCCCCTGATCACCGAACCCCTCCTGCGGTTTCAGGCGCATTACCCGGGGGTCGATGTGGTGGTCAATGAGGGGCGGCAGTCCCAGATCGTGGCCATGCTGCATGAGCGGGAGGTCGAAATGGGCATCCTGTGCTGGCCCAATATCGATCCGCTGGTTGTCGATCTGGTGCCGCTGCTGGTGATGCGCGAGCGCGTGCCGCTGGTGGTGGCGCCCGAGATTGCTGCCCGGCTCCCGGCCAGGCCCGCCATAGAAGAAGTGCTGGCGCTGGTGCCACGGGTGATTTCGCTGCGCTGGTGGCAATCTGAACCCGAAGCTGCCGCGGCGCTGCTGCGGCTGGCCCAGACCAGCGTCGACCTGCCCACCGGGCCGGCACGACGCCTGGCGGTCAAGGGCGAGGGCCTGGGGTTTTTCGTCAGCTCCGCGATTGCCGATGACGTGGCCGCCGGGCGGCTGGTGGAAATCGCACCGGTCAATTTCGAGCCGCTGCACCGCGACACGGCCATGGTCGTGCGCTCGCTGACAGCACTGGACCGACCAATGCTGGCCGATTTTGTCGCCGAAATTGCCCGCGAATGCGCCGCCGTGGGCGTGATCGTGGAAAACCGGCTGGATGATCCGGCCGGCAACAACAACAATACAGGCAAGGGGCCAGCATGACAGACCATGATTTCGTGATCGCCGGCGGCGGGTCGGCAGCCTGTGTGGCGGCCATGCGGCTGGTGCGCGAGTTCGGCTATCGGGTGCTGCTGCTGGAACGCGGACCGGCCAGGACAAGTCCGATCATGGACATGCCGGCGGGCTACATGAAGTTCCTGGCCCGCGACGACTACCTGGAGATGCACCAGACCGTGCCGCAGCCGCAACTGGGCGGACGCGCGCCCATCGTGCCGGTGGGCAAGGCGCTGGGCGGCGGCAGTGCGGTCAATGCCATGGTCTATATGCGCGGCCAGGCCCAGGACTATGACGACTGGGCGGCGGGCCTGGGCAACAGCCAGGACTGGTCCTATGGCGACATGCTGGGCCACTTCACCGGCATCGAGGCCAATAGCCGCTTCAACGATGCCTATCACGGCATAGCCGGCAATCTGCGGGTCTCAGAGCCGGGATATCTGAGCGAGACGACCGGGGATTTCCTGCGTGCTGCGCAGGGATTGGGACATGCCTATAATCCCGACTTCAACGGCGCCCGGCAGAATGGCGTGGGCATCATGCAGCATACCTATGGGCAGTGGGGCCGCTATATGCAGCGATCGGACGCCAAAAAGGCGTTTCTCGATCCGCTGGCGGGTGATGAACGGCTGACCATCATCACCGGCGCACGCGTCGACAAGATTGTCGTCGAACGGGGCCGGGCGGTCGGTGTCAGTTACAGCAAGGACGGTGCGACCCATACCGCACGAGCCGGACGCGAGGTGCTGGTGGCGGCGGGGAGCTATAACAGCGCCAAGCTGATGCTGCTCTCGGGTATCGGGCCGGCCGATCAGCTGCGTTCGCATGGCATCGATGTGGTCGCCGATATCGCCGGGGTGGGACAGAACCTGCAGGACCACCACGAGGTGCCGGTGATCGCCACCACCAAGGCAAGATCGGGCTATTTCGGCCAGGACAAGGGCTGGAACATGGTGCGCAACGGCTTGCAGTACCTGGCCTTCAACTCCGGACCAGTGACGACGACGGGCATCGAATCATGCCTGTTCTTTGATCCGGATGGCGGCGAGCGGCCGACCATTCAGCTCTATTGCGCGCCAATCGTTTATCTCGACCGTGACGTCAGCGCGGCCAAGCCCACCTGGGGCGTGACGTTCACTTCCTGCCTGCTGCGACCCAAGGCGCGCGGCTCGGTCACCCTGCGCTCGGCTGACCCGGCCGATCAGCCGCTGGTGAACTGCAATTTCTTCGGCGATCGCGAGGACCTGCGGCTGACCCTGGCGGCGCTGGAAACGGCAA
>CAXBKI010000163.1:0-6527 GCA_963975955.1 uncultured Devosia sp. | reverse complement strand
TTCGGCATTGCTCGATATCGGCCACGGTCCGCTCACCGTGCACAATTTCTATATCCCCGCCGGCGGCGACGAACCCGATATCGCCATCAACCCCAAGTTCAAGCACAAGATGGGCTTCCTCAGCGAATTGACCAGCTGGTTCCAGGAACCGGCCTTTTCGCGCGGCCAGCTGATCGCCGGCGACTTCAACATCGCGCCGCATGAAAACGATGTCTGGAGCCACAAGCAGCTGCTCAAGGTGGTCAGCCACACACCCATGGAGACCGAAGCGCTCGACGCCATCCTCAATGGCGGCCATGGCTGGACCGATCTGGTCCGCAAACACCTGCCGCATGACCAAAAGCTTTATTCCTGGTGGAGTTATCGCGGCAAGGACTGGGAAGCCTCCGATCGCGGCCGCCGCCTCGATCATATCTGGTCGACCGCCGACATTGCCGCCCACTGCATTGGCGCCGAAATCATCCGGCCGGCGCGCGGCTGGACCGACAAGCCCAGCGACCATGTGCCGGTGATCGCGCGTTTCGCCGGGGTCTAGCTACCGCGCCAGCCCCTCATCGTCCGCGTTGAGAAAATGGTCTTCCCATTGGCTCTGCGGGATGGCTTCGCCCAAGGCATAATCAAAGGCGGCAATGCCCGACATGTCCGGTATTGCCGCACACTCAAAGCGAAGCTTGAACCACTGGCCCTGCCGGCGATAGGCGCCCCCCTCGGCAACCAGGGTGTCGCCGTCGACCTCAAGATCGCCAAAGGCATAGCCGACGACCGCGTCAGGCTTGATACCCGCCAGGCCCCGTCCAAGCTGCTCCAGCGCCTCTATATTGCACAACTGGATCAGCTGCTCGCTGCTCGCCAGCTGCCCGAAATTGCGACGCACTTCCGCATTGGCGGGGTCGGCAAGAATGCTGGCAGCATAAAACGCGGTGGCGTGGATCATTTGTCCCGCCGGCGCGCTTGTGGGCGACACCGGCCGCTGCGGCTGGGGCGCCGCCGCTGATGGCGCGGCAGCAGTCGAAGGTTCCGGGGCAACCGCTATCGACTCACGAGCGGCCGGCAGCGGCATCTGCAGCCGCGCATACTGCTCGGGCGACACGATGTCGACTGCCATGACAGGGGTCGCGGGGGCCTTGAGGACGCGCAGCGCAGCCAGCAGAACTAGCACAACCAATGCAATGGCGTGCACGGCCAAGGAAAGCCCGACAGAGACCGGTCGGGCCATTTCGAACGGATGGCTTTGTCCCGCCTCGACCATTGGCTGCCAGTTGTTACCCCAACCCGCCACTGGCCGTCTTTTGTGGCTATTGTGCGAGGATGAGGCTAGTTGTCGCCGGCGCGCATCCGCCGCCCGACAGGCTCCAGCGCCCCCAGATAGCTGCCCAGGTCGCGCTCGATGCGCGCCACGGCCCGCTGCGCCAGCTCGGGAGACTGCTGTACCAGCTTGAGGAAAGCGTGGCGCGGCACGAACAGCATTTCGCAGTCGGTGACTGCGGTAAATGTCACCGGCCGCGGCTTGTCCAGGATCAACGCCATGGACGACACCACGCTGCCCGGCTCCGATATGGCATAGGGCTTTTGGGCGCCCTTGCCTTCAGGCTTGGCTTTGAGTGTCCCAGTGATGAGCACAAAGGCACCCTGAGGCACCGCGCCGGCCTGATAGATGACGGCATCGGGTTCGAAATGCCGACGATCGCCGGCAAACGCCAGCATGCGGCGCTGCTCATCGTCGCAGATATCGAAAAATTCGGCCTGCGCCAAAGCGGCTGCCGCCTCGTCCCTGATCATAAGCCCCAATCCGAATGCACTTCGGCCCCGCCTGGCGGAGCCGTGCCATCCTATAGGGCATTTGCCGTGCTTTTATACTCGATTTTGTGTTTCCGCGCCGCCGTCCACGGCTTTCACGGCGCCAGACGGTATCCGCCCTCGTCGGTGACCAGCAAACGGGCATTGGACGGATCCCGCTCGATCTTCTGGCGCAGGCGGTAGATGTGGGTTTCCAGCGTATGGGTGGTCACCCGGTTATTGTAGCCCCACACTTCCTTGAGCAGAATGTCGCGCGATATCGTCTTGGGACCCTGGCGATAAAGGAACTTCAGGATGGCGGTTTCCTTGTCGGTCAGCCGCACCTTGTTGCCGTCATTGGTCTCGAGCATCTTGACCGATGGCTGGAAACTGTAGGGACCGATGGTGAACACCACGTCTTCGCTCTGGTCGTGCTGGCGCAAAGCGGAAACCGAAACGGCTTGGTCAGGTAGTCATTGGCGCCCGAATCCAGTCCCCGGATCTGATCGGCATCGCTGTCATGGCCGGTCAGCATCAGGATGGGGCTGTTATACCCCTCGGCGCGCAGCACCTTGACGGCCTCGCGGCCATCCATATCGGGCAAGCCGACGTCAAGAATGGTCAAGTCGATATTGTTTTCGCGCGTCGACTTGAGGGCACCATTGGCAGTATCGGCCTGCAGGATCTCAAAATCTGGCTGGGTTTCGAGTTGCTCGACCAGCGTCCGACGCAGTTCTGCATCATCGTCCACCAGCAGGATGCGTCGCTTGTTCATTGTTTTCTCCGGTCTTTTTGTCTTGACCCGCCTATGGGTCACACTATTGCGACCGGTTTTAGGCTCGCCAATCACAACGGTGTTATTGTTTCAAACAACGAGAACATGCCCGGAGAAGTTGCACGCAAACCCCGCGATAGTGATTATTCCACCGCAGGGCTTAAGCCGGCCGCCGGGCGATGACCGAACAGTGCCGAGCCAATCCGCACATGGCTCGCTCCCATGCCGATGGCAACCTCGAAGTCGCCACTCATCCCCATCGAGAGTTCAGAAACGCCCGAGGCCTGCACCAGACCCACCATTTGCGCAAAATAGGGTCCTGGCGGCACCCCTTCGGGCGGCACGCACATCAGGCCGATGATATTGAGCCCGTGCTGAGCGCGACACCGCCCGACAAAGGCCACGGTCTCCTCAGGCGCCACGCCGGCCTTCTGCGGCTCGAGCCCGATATTGACCTGCACGAAGCAGGACAGATGTCGGCCCGCCCGCTCCATCTCCTGGGCCAGGACGCCGGCCAGTTTGTCGCGATCGACCGTTTCGATGACGTCGAAGAGCGCCACCGCCTCGCGGGCCTTGTTGGTCTGCAGCGGGCCGATCAGATGAAGTTCAATGCCCTCATAGCGCTGTCGCAGCGCTGGCCATTTGTCCTTCGCCTCCTGGACACGGTTTTCGCCAAACACCCGCTGCCCCGCGTCCAGAAAGGGGGCGATCTCGTCAGCCGTGAAGGTCTTGGACACCGCCACCAGCGTCACCTGCTCAGATGGGGGTCCGAAGCGCTCCTTCGCCTTGGCGATGCGCTCAAGCGTGGCGGCTAGCTTGTTGGCGGCACTGGCATCCATGGTTTGGACCTGTTCCTGTTGACCTAGCGCGGTATTTCTGGTGATGGTCCGGTAGACAAAATCCCCAATAAACGCAAGCCGCTCCGGACTTTCCGCCGCGCCCTGCGAGATGCACCCAAGGACGAGCCCAAGTGAGCGTTGAACGCTACAATCCGCGCGAGATGGAACCCAAATGGCAGAAGGTCTGGGACGATGCCCAGAGCTTTGTCACCAGCAATGATGACCCGCGCGAGCCCTACTACGTCCTCGAGATGTTCCCCTATCCATCGGGGCGCATCCATATGGGCCATGTTCGCAACTACTCCATGGGCGACGTCGTCGCGCGCTACCATCGCGCCAAGGGCAAGAACGTGCTGCACCCCATGGGCTGGGATGCCTTTGGTCTGCCTGCCGAGAACGCCGCCATCGAGCGCAAGACCCATCCGGGCACCTGGACGCGCCAGAACATCGCCTCCATGAAGGCGCAACTGCAATCAATGGGTCTGGCGATCGACTGGACCCGCGAGATTGCCACCTGCGAGCCCGAATATTATCAACATCAGCAGGCCATGTTCATCGATATGATGGCCGCCGGCCTGGTTACCCGCAAACAGTCCAAGGTCAATTGGGACCCCATCGACATGACCGTGCTCGCCAATGAGCAGGTTATCGATGGCAAGGGCTGGCGCTCGGGCGCCGTGGTCGAGCAGCGCGAGCTGACCCAGTGGTTCTTCAAGATCTCCGACTTTGCCGAAGACCTGCTCGAAGGCCTCGATACGCTGACCGAATGGCCCGAGAAGGTGCGCGTCATGCAGCGCAACTGGATCGGCAAGTCCCAGGGTCTGGCGTTTGACTTCGGTCTCAAGGGCGCGCCGCAGGGCTTTGACACCCTGCCCGTCTACACGACCCGCCCCGACACCATGCGCGGGCCGACCTTCGCCGCCATAGCGGCCGATCACCCACTGGCCAGGGCCCTGGCAGAGACCAATCCGCAGATCGCTGCTTTCAACAAGCTCTGCCAGTCGACGGGCACCTCCGCGGAGGCGCTGGAAACCGCTGAAAAGCTGGGCTTCGATACCGGCATCAAGGTTACCCATCCGGCCGATTCGAGCTGGGAACTGCCGCTGTTCATCGCCAATTTTGTGCTCATGGACTATGGCACCGGCGCCATTATCGGCTGCCCGGCCCACGATCAGCGCGACCTCGATTTTGCGCGTAAGTATGACCTGCCCGTCATCGACGTGTTCCAGCCGCTCGACAGCGACCAGCCTGTCGGCAACGAGGCCTTCACGCCGCCCAAGACCCAGACCGTGCGCTACGTGCAGTGGTTTGGCGAAGCCGGGGCGGAACTGACCTGCCAGCAGGCCATGGACCAGACCCTGGCGCTGTTTGAAGCCAATGGTTGGGGCAAGGCACAGACGCAGTATCGCCTGCGCGACTGGGGCATTTCCCGCCAGCGTTACTGGGGCTGCCCGATCCCGGTAATCCATTGCGAGGTCTGTGGTACCCAGCCGGTGCCCAAAAAGGACCTGCCGGTCGTATTGCCCGAGGATGTAAGCTTCGACAAGCCCGGCAATGCACTCGACCATCATCCGACCTGGAAGCACGTGCATTGCCCGCAATGCGGCGCCCCTGCCCGACGCGAAACCGACACCATGGATACTTTCGTCGATTCATCCTGGTATTACACGCGCTTTACCGCACCGCACGCGGCCACGCCCACCGTGCCCGAGATCGCCAATCGCTGGTTGCCCGTCGATCAGTATATCGGCGGCGTCGAGCACGCGATCCTGCACCTGCTCTATTCGCGTTACTTCACCCGCGCCATGAAGGCGACTGGCCATGTGGGGCTGGACGAACCGTTCAAGGGCCTGTTTACCCAGGGCATGGTGACCCACGAAACCTATAAATCGCCCAAGGGCGAGTGGGTAGCGCCGGTCGATGTGGTGGTGGAGACCTTCGGTGAGGGCCGACGCGCCCAACACCTGCGGTCTGGCGAGCAGATCACGATCGGTTCGATCGAAAAGATGAGCAAGTCCAAGAAGAACGTCATCGATCCCGATGAGATCGTGGCCACCTACGGCGCCGACACCGCGCGCTGGTTCATGCTCTCGGATTCTCCCCCCGAACGCGATGTGCAGTGGACCGAAGCTGGTGTCGAGGGCGCCAGCCGTTTCCAGCAGCGCATCTGGCGGCTGGTCACGGAAACCGTCGATATCGTCAAACAGTCATCAGGCGTTGTTCGCGAAAATGACGACAACGAGGGCCTGGCCCTGCGCAAGATCATCCATCGCGCTGTCCATGCCGTCGGCACCGACATCGAGGGCCTGCGCTTCAATCGCGCTGTTGCCCAGATCTATGAGCTGACCAATGCGCTGGTGCGCAGTGCCGGCCTTTGCGCCGTCGCGCCGGCCCGGCGCGTGGCGGCTCTCGAACTGGGTGTGTCCCACCTGATTCAGCTCATCGCCCCCATGATGCCCCACCTGGCCGAAACCTGCTGGGAGACGATGGGCAAGACCGGACTGGTCGCCGACGCATTGTGGCCAGAGGTGGATCCGGCGCTGCTGGTCGATGACGAGGTGACCTTGCCGATCCAGTTCAACGGCAAGCGCCGGAGTGAAATCACCCTTGCCAAGGGCATGTCGGTGGCAGAAGTCGAGCAACGTGTCTTGTCTATGGATGAAATCATCCGCATTCTGGAGGGCAGGACACCCAAAAAGATCGTCATCGTCCCGGACAGGATCGTCAATGTGGTTCTCTAAAGCGTCCCGCCGCTCCCTTCTGGCCGGGCTTGTGCTCAGTGCAGCAATTGCCCTGGGCGGTTGCAGCTTCACCCCTGTCTATAGCGGCGCAACGGGCGGACAAACAGCGCTGGCAATGGCCTATGCCGAGCCGACGGACCGATTGCAGCAGGTGATCTACCAGGAACTGACCGCGCGGCTGGGCCGGTCGGAGGCCCCCACTGCGCCTTTGGCCAGTCTCGAGGTGACAAGCAGCGCCGGTGACATGGTGGTGACCACCACCACCAATCCTGCCAAGCCGATGAAATTCACCGTGACGGCGAACCTGACGATCACCGCCCGGGACGGCAGCCAGACGCCGCCCAGAAGCTTTACCCGGACCGCCACAGCCAACTACACCCGCTCCTCGCAGGTATT
>CAXBKI010000162.1:0-6544 GCA_963975955.1 uncultured Devosia sp. | reverse complement strand
CCTCTGCCTTCGGAGGGCAGCGCTCTATCCAGCTGAGCTACGGGTGCATCCGTGACGCGGGGGAGGGACCCCGGCTGAACGGGCGCAAACTAGCCAAAGCCGGTGACATGTGCAACGGGGTTCGCGGCTTTTGTTTGCCGCCAACGCGCGATCGCCTGTATGCGGCATCTGGCGGGCTTCTTGCTCGGGGCGCTTCGGGCGCGCCGGGACACCGTCAAGCCAGGCGCACTCTGCATGATGGGACGCCAGTTTGGGTCTCCGTTACAGGAGAAACAACACCCTGAGCGGTCACATTGCGCGCGCCTGCCGTTAACTGCCTTCAAGCTGCCCTGATTTGGCCCTATCGCGCGATAAGGCAAAGTAGGCTAAGGATGGCCGCATGATGAATTCAACCACATGGGGCCGTGGCGCCGGGCTTATGGCGGCCGGTCTGGGCCTGAGCCTGATGGTGTCGGCTTGCTCCATGAGCGCCTTCAAGCCCGCCCCGGGCAATGCAAGCGCTGCACTGGCAAGCTTTGCCACGCCTGCTACCCGGGCCGGACATATGCCCAAGGCGGCAGATGTACCCATGGCAGCCTCGGCGCTGGGATATGCCGACGGATCTCTCGATGGCTTGATCAGTCATTATTCCAAACACTATGGCGTGCCCGAAGATTTGGTGCGTCGGGTCATTGTCCGGGAGAGCAATTACAATGTGGGCGCACGCAATGGCCCCTATTACGGATTGATGCAGATCAGCCATGCCACTGCTGGCGGCATGGGCTACCGCGGGAGCCCTGCGGGCCTGCTCGATGCCGAGACCAATCTGCGTTACGCCGTGCGCTATCTGGCTGGTGCCTATGTCACAGCTGGCGGTGATTATGACCGTTCGGTGCGCATGTATGCCAATGGCTATTACTACGATGCCAAACGCGCCGGATTGCTCGAGAAAGCTGGCCTGCGCTAAGCCTTTGGACCCGCTGTGTGAGTTGAGCAGGTCCGTGTGCCCTTTGTCGGCAGGGATTGGGCGATGACCGCTGTTGGGTCGCGCCATAGCCGGACGCCTCGATCATTAGCGGCGGCGTGCTCCAATCTCATGATCGGTATTCAGCAGTCGCCCTCTAAAGCTGATGAGCTAGCTGCGCCCGGCTCAGTTCTCGCTGATACGTTGGCCACTGCCGGCATCAAACACATAAACCTGCTGCGGTGCGACAAACAGGTTCAGACTCGTCCCAAGGGCGACGGTGTCGTCGCCGCTGACCGTGACAACGGTCGGTTGACCGGCAATTTCCACCGTGACGAACGTCTGACCGCCGGTGGGCTCGATGATGCTAATCAATCCGGTCAGTCCGCTGCCATCGGCAACGCGCTGAAAGTGTTCTGGCCTTACGCCCACGGTGACAACCTGGCCTTCGGCTGTCTTTCCCTTCGCATTGAAGGCAAAGAGCTCACCCGATGCAGTCTGCGCCACGCCATTGACGATTGTGGCAGGGAAAAAATTCATCGCCGGCGAGCCGATAAACCCGGCGACGAAGATGTTCGCGGGCTGCCGATAGAGTTCCATGGGCGACCCGGCCTGCTGGATGCTGCCCTTGTCGAGCACCACGACCCGGTCGGCCAGTGTCATGGCCTCGACCTGATCATGCGTCACATAAACCGATGTGACGCCGACTTTGTTGTGCAACTGCTTGATCTCGGAGCGCATCTGCACGCGCAATTTGGCGTCCAGGTTCGACAAAGGTTCATCAAACAGGAAGACAGAAGGATTGCGCACCACCGCCCGGCCCATGGCGACGCGCTGGCGCTGGCCGCCCGATAGCTGGCCAGGCTTGCGGTCCAGCAGTGGTTCAAGCTCCAGCATTGTGGCAGCTGTCCGCACGCGCTGGTCGATCTCGGCCTTTGGCTTGCCGGCCAGTTCAAGATTGAAGGCAATGTTGCGATAAACGCTCATATGCGGATAGAGCGCGTAACTCTGGAACACCATGGCGATGTTGCGCTCCTTGGGGGTCAGGCCGTTGACCACTTCCCCACCAATGGCGATATCGCCCTCGGTAATGTCCTCAAGGCCCGCGATCATCCGCAGGATTGTGGATTTACCGCAGCCTGACGGCCCGACGAGGGCGACGAACTCTCCGTCCTGAACATCAAGGTTGATGCCCTCGATCACCGACACGGCGCCATAGCTTTTGGCGATATTGCGCAGCTCAAGACCGGCCATGCGAAACTCCGATTATTTGACGGCGCCAGCGGTAAGACCGGCAATGATGTGCTTTTGTGCGGCAAAGAACACGATGACCGTCGGGGCGATGGTCAAGGTGATGAAGGCCAGGATTAGCTGCCAGTCCGTGCTGAACTCGCCGCGATACACCATGATCCCAAGGGGCCAGGGGTATTTGGATTCCGAGTTGAGCATGATCAGCGGCAGGATGTAGCTGTTCCAGCTGCCCACGAAGGTGATGATGCCCACAGTCGCAATGATCGGCCGGCTGAGCGGCAAGGTGATGTGCCAGAAGAAACGGAAATAGCCGGCACCGTCCACGAAAGCCGCGTCGAACAGTTCCGATGGCATGCCACGGAAGTAATTGCGGAACAGCAGGATGCTCATGCCCAGTCCGAAAGCCACCTGTGGCAGCACCACACCCCAGTAGGTATCGAGCAGACCGAGGTCCCGGATACGAATAAAGAGCGGCAGGATTGCCGTAGCGGCGGGAAACATCAGCCCGATCAGGAAGTAATTGAGCAAATGCTCGGAGCCGAAAAACCGTACGTGAGCAAACACGAAAGCCGCCATGGCCGACAGCGCGACCACCAGGAATACGGTGAGCCCGGCGATCAGCAGCGAATTGCCCATTTGCAGCCAGTAGCGCTGGCTCATCAGGATATCGGTATAGTTCGATATCATCCAGGTCTGCGGCAGGCCGAAGGCATTGCCGCGCAGATCGCCGAGCGTCTTGAAGCCGCCCAGGGCTGTGGTCAGCAGCGGCACCAGCACCACTGCTGCCACGATCATCAGGGCCACATACAAATAGCTCTTGGTTTTCAGGCCGAGACTGCGACCACTGGAGGGCGCAACGGCAGTGTCGATCGGTGTGGCCGTATCAGTCATTTCGCATGAATACCCGCTTGTAGCTGAACGCCAGGGTGACGCAGATGATGAACAGCACCACGCCAACGGCCGAACCGAACCCAACCTGCATCCGCATGACGCCGAAGCTGTAGAGGAAGGTGACCAGCGTTTGGGTGGAATTGGATGGACCGCCACCGGTCAGTGGCATGATCATGTCGAACAGCTGCAATGATCCGACCACGGCGAAAAATACCGACAAACGTACCGTTGAGCCCAGCAAAGGCAGCGTGACGCGCGTGAATTTCTGCCAGCCTGTCGCGCCATCGATGTCTGCGGCTTCGAGCACGCTCTTGTCGATCGCCTGCAGGCCGGCGATGAACAGCATCATGTGGAAGCCGAAATATTTCCAGACGATGACGGCCAGCACGGCATAAAAGGCCACGTCCTTGTCGGCCAGCCAGAAGGGCGCGTCCTGGCCAAAAAACCGCGCGATATTGGCGACCAGGCCGAATTCGCCATCATAGACAAAGCGCCAGATCATGCCGGCGGCCACATCGGCCAGCACATAGGGCAGGAAAAACACCAGCCGGAAAACCAGGGCGCCCTTGATATGCTTGGTCACCATGGTGGCCAGCCACAGGGCCAGCGGGATCTGGATGCAGATCGAGACCAGGATGATAAGGCCGTTATTGACCAGCGCATTGCGGAAGGCGCTCTGGCGGAAGATGAGTTCGTAATTCTTCCATCCGACCCATTGGTCGGGCAGACCGTAGCCATTCCAGTTAAAGAAGGAATACCACGCTGCCTCGCCCATCGGCAGAATGACGAAAACGGTGAACAGCAGCAGTGCTGGCGGCAAAAACAGCACGATGACAGGCCACTTGCCTCGACCACTGGCGCTGCGATTTCGCGCTCGGGCCCTGGTCGACGGCACACGCAACGCTGGTGAAGCAGTCTGGCTCATGAAGGTTCACTTTCTCGCCGCAGAGGAGGGACGGGCGGTTTGCAGCCAAACCGCCCGCCACGGTTACATCTCCATGGAGAAGGCGTCCTGGATCTGCTGCAGCGCCTCTTCGGGCGTCACGCCGCCCGAAACCAGCTCGACGGACATGTCGTTGACGACGCGACCGACATTGGGGCCCAGATCCTGATCGAGATAGTTCTGATGCCAGGTGGCCTTGGCCATCTGGGCCGCACTATCGGCCAGGCTCGGGTCCTTGACGCTGGAATCCGAGCCCAAGGCAGTAGGCAGCACGTTGTTGCGCTCGGCCAGGAGGTTGGCGTTTTCAATGGTGAGGAAGTGAATGAAATCCTCCGTTTCGGGCGGGGCATTGGTGGTCACCACCCAGCCATTGAGACCACCGAAATCATCAGTGATCAGCCCGGCGCCGCCCTCGACAACGGGGAAGGCGAAGCGGCCGATATTATCGGAGGCCAAACCCTTGCCATCGGTGGCGGCATTGGCCTGGTTGGATGGCGTGGCGGTATTTTCAAAGGCCAGCATCATTGCCGCCCGCCCATCGGCAAAGACGGCCTGGGTATCGGGCCAGCTGGCACCGAGATAGCCATCCTGGAAGGGCTCGAGCGCCCCCAGATCGGCCAGTTTCTGGCTGGCGCGCAGGAAACCCTCGCCCTGGAAGCCTTCGCCGGCCTTGGCGGCAGCGAAACCATCCTGACCGAGTTCGCGCATGGCCAGGTAGCTCCAGAAGAAATGGATCGGCCACTTGTCGCCACCACCGCCGGCGATCGGGGTGATGCCGGCTTCCTTGAGCGCGCTCACGGCGGCCAGGTAGTCATCCCACGTGGCAATGGCCGTGGCGTCGACGCCAGCCTGTTCGAACAGGGCTTTGTTGTAGAAGAACGAGACCAGACCCGACTGCTGGGGCGCAGCCCAGACCTTGCCATCAATGGACAGGCCATCGACGGCGGCCGGGCTGATGGCGTTGCGCCAGGCCCCGCCATCGGCATCCATCGCTGCAGTCAGGTCGCGAACGGCACCGGTTTCGGACTGCGCCTTCAACACGCCGCCGCCCCAGGTATAGAACATCGAGGGCGCTTCATTGGACTGCAGCAGCGTGGGCAGCTTGGCCTTGTAAGCCTCGTTTTCGAGGAACTGGAATTCGATTTTGACGTCCGGATGAGCCTCTTCATAGGCCGCCGCAATGTCTTCCCACGTCGCGAGCCGGTCGGGGTTGGCTTCCAGATGCAGCCACTTGATGGTGGTTTGAGCGTACGCTGGTACACTTGCAGCCAGCAGTGCCAGAGTGCTGAGGGCAAAAAGCCCCCTACGCCGCGCAAGGCGGCCAAGATCAACTAACATGTGCAGTCTCCTCCCAGGGTCTCTGCCCCGCTATCGAAGCCTGCGTCCCGATGCGTCGTCTGTCAAGTTTAAATCATACGTAAAGATCTGGCGGCTGTTAACGGGCGGCCCAGTTCATGCTGCGGCGCAGGATCGTGCGCATCTGCGGGATGGCAAACTCGCTCGCGACAAGGCCCAGCGCGGAATAAAATATCCGACCTTCGCCAGCACCTCAGTGCTGGGGCGTATGTCAGTCGGGAATTGTCAGGTGATGTCCACGCTACCAGTTGGCAATGCGCCCATCCGGCAGGATGGCCTGCAGCGCGGGGATAATTTCGGGAGCATAGGGATGTCTGGCCGCTTCGGCTTCGTTGATCTCGATCCCCAGTCCTGGCGTGTCGGGAATGGCCCAGCCGCCATCGACCAGATCGAGCGGAAAGCCGCTGCAGATATCGCCAAACCAGGGGGCCAGTCCTACGGCCTCCTCCTGGATCACAAAGCCGGGCGTTGCGGCAGCAAACTGCAGGGCGACAGCGCCTGCCACCGGCCCCATCGGATTGTGCGGCATGATCCCCAAGGAGGCCGCCTCGGCAATTGCCGCAATCCGCCTGCCGCCGCTGAAGCCGCCGCAGTGGCAAAGATCAGGCTGCACATAGGTCACGGCGCGCAAACGGGCCAGTTCTGCATATTCCTGTGGCGTCAGCAGACGCTCGCCGGTTGCCAGCGGGCAGTCGACCAGAGCCGACAATTGCGCCAGTGCCAGCGGGTCGCCGGGCTGTATGGGTTCTTCGACAAACATCGGATGGATGGGGGCGATGACGTCGATGAACGCTTTGGCCGCCTGCACCGAGTCCGGGCGGCCGTGGAAATCGGTCATGATGTCGATGGTGTCGCCGACCCGCTCGCGAACTGCGTTGGCCAGCTTTTCTGTATGCCGCAGCGCTGGCAGCGGTGCGTCATACCCATTGTAGGGAACAAGGCCCAGCTTGAGTGCAGAATAGCCCATCTCGACCGTCTCCTGCACAGCGTCGCAGAAGGCCCCGATGTCGCCATCGTCAATGTGCCGGTCCTGTCGGGCCTGCAGCAGATGGGTGTAGACCCGGACGTGATCGCGGACACGCCCGCCCAGTAGCTGCCACACAGGTACGCCCAGGGCCTTGCCCTTGATGTCCCACAGTGCCTGCTCGATTCCGGAAAGC
>CAXBKI010000161.1:0-6549 GCA_963975955.1 uncultured Devosia sp. | reverse complement strand
GGCGGGCAGGTCGAGCGGCAACGCCTGCGTCGCGGCGATTTCGGCAGCCGTCGGCGGGACGATCTGGTCGTGCAGCCCATCGATGGTGATGCGGCCATCGGGGGTCCTCATGGTCGAGAGCAGATGTACCAGGGTCCAGATGGCATTGGGCATCACCCCGCCATAATTGCCCGAATGGGCGTCGCGCGCTGCGGTGCGCACACGGAGTTCGAACGAGGTCATGCCGCGCACGCCGTAGGTCAGTGTGGCCCGGCCCGATTCATGCAGGGGACCATCGGCGGTGACCACCAGATCGGCCTTGAGGCGGTCCTTGTGATCGCGCACGAAGTCGGCGATCTGCGGCGAGCCGATTTCCTCCTCGCCCTCAAGCAGAAAGATCAGGTTGCAGGGGAGCGTGCCATGCACCTTCAAATGCGCCTCGATGGCCATGATCTGGGCGAAATGCTGACCCTTGTTGTCGCCCACGCCGCGGGCATAGATGCGCCCGTTACGGATGGTCGGCTCGAAGGGCGGGCTGTCCCACAACTCCAGCGGATCGGGTGGCTGTACATCGTAGTGACCGTAGAGCAGGACCGTCGGCTTGGCCGGATCGACGGCATAGCGTGCCAGCACGAAGGGATGCCCCCTGGTGGGAATGGCCTCGACCTCCAGCCCGAGATCGCCCAGCATCTTGACCAGCAGTTCGGACACTTCGGCAATGCCGATATTGTGCGCACTGATCGAGGGATTGCGGACATAGTCGATGAGGCGGGCGACATAGTCGTCGTGGCGCGTGGCGATATGGTCGAAGACCGCTGCGAGGCTGGCCGAGCTCATGCGTCACCCCGCGTCAGCAGGATGCCGCCAGAGGGATGTACCTCACCGCGCCAGCCGGGGGCGACATAGGTGGTGGTATCGAGCTGGGTGAGAATGAGCGGACCGGCAAAGCGCGCCCCGGCGCCGAGCCGCGCCCGCTCGACGACCGGCACGGCATGGCTGGCGCCATCGATGCTGACTTCGGTGAACTCCTGCGGTACCGGCATTTCACCCGGTTCGAGATTGACGATGGGCTGGCTGGTGGCATGCACGCGCAGCGTGACCAGCTCGATCGCCGCCCCCAGGTTGAAACCATAGAGGGCCTTGTGTGCGGTGCGGAAATTCTCCTCCACCGTCGATCGGTCGGGCGCATAATCAACGGCGATTTCGCCGCCCTGGCCGGCATAGCGCAACAGCGCCTTGCGCTCGATGGCGCGGGCCTCGGGAGCGACATCCTCGACGTCGAGCCAGTCCGACGCCTGCTGTTCCAGTTCGGCGATGATCGGCGCGGTTGCCTGCGGATCCATCGGACCGGCAAAGGCCATGGCGCGGGAGAATTCCGAGCGCAGGTCGGCAGCGAGCAGGCCATCGGCGCAGAGCACGCCCGGCGCCGGGGTGATCAGCACGCGGCCGATATCGAGCAGTTCAGCCAGCGCGCAGCCATGCAACGGACCAGCCCCGCCAAACGGCACGAGGGTGAAGTCACGCGGATCGTGGCCCCGCTCAACGGACACGACCCGCATGGCGCCCACCATGTGATTGTCGACAATGGCCAGGATACCCCGCGCCGCCGTCTCCAGATCGAGGCCAAGCGGGGTCGCGACCCGCATGACAGCGGCCTTGGCCGCATCGATATCAAGCGCCATGCGCCCGCCGAGCAGGCGGGCGGGCAATTGTCCCAGCGCCACATGGGCATCGGTTACGGTCGGCTCGGTGCCTCCATGGCCATAACAGGCCGGTCCCGGGCGGGCCCCGGCACTTTCCGGCCCCACGGTCAGGCCGCCATCCTTGATGCGGGCCAGCGAACCGCCACCGGCGCCGATGGTGATCATGTCCACCATGGGCAAGGCGAGGGGCCAGTCGCCGACCGAGCCATGCTGGGTCAAGCCGATCTGACCATCCTTGATCAGGCAGATATCGGCCGAGGTGCCGCCGATATCCACGGTAATGATATCGGCAATGCCGCAGGCCTCGGCGGCCGCACGGGCGCCGACCACGCCGGTCAGCGCCGGCGCCAGGCGGATTTTGGCGGCGCCGGCGACGCCGCCATTGGACTGCATGAGCATCAGCGGCACGCCCGAGCCCTCATCGGTCAGCCGCTTTTCGAGCCTGGCCACGTAAGAAGTAACGCCCGGCATCACGGTGGCATTGAGCACGGTGGTCAGGCTGCGCTCATATTCGCGCACCACCGGCAACACGTCACTGGACACGGTGACGGCAAGGTCGGGCAGTTCCTCGCGCAGGATGTCGGCAGCGCGCCGCTCATGCTCGGGATTGGCATAGGCATGGATCAGGCACACGGCGACGGCCTGCACATTCATGCCCCGAATCCGGGCCGCCGCGGCGCGGACGCTCTCCTCGTCCAGCGCCTCGAATACGGCACCGCCAGCAGCGATGCGTTCGTCGATCTCGACGATGCGGCTGGCCGGAACGGGGGGCACCGGCTTGATCCAGGTATAGAGATTGGCCTTGCGTGGAATGTCCTGCCGACCAATGGCCAGCACGTGCCGGAAGCCGCGGGTGGTTACCAGAGCGGTACGGGCACCCTTGCCTTCGAGGATCATGTTGGTGGCAACGGTGGTGCCGTGCAGAACCTGGTCAAGATCTGTCGCCGACGCCCCGGCCTGCTCGAGAGCAAGCCGGATACCGTTGAGGAAAGCCTCGGAGGGATCGGAAGGAATGGAGGGCGTCTTGGCGCGCCAGGAGCGGCCGGCGCGATCGACCAGGGCAACATCGGTGAAGGTGCCACCGATATCCACGGCAACGGCAAGATTGGGTCGGGTCATGTTACACGAGCTCATCGACATAGGTGTTGCGGTGGAAGGCTTTGACAGGTGGCGGATTGCTGCGCAGCCGGTCGGTCGCTGCCGCATCGACAGCGCCATCTACGATGACCACGCCATAGAATTTTTCTGCGGCTGCTGCGGTGACGAAGCCGCCGGCAACGTCTTCCAGCACGCTTTCGGCGGGACGATCATAGGGATGCCCCATGCCGCCGCCGCCGCCGGTGCGGATCCGCAGGATGTCGCCCTTCCTGAGCGCCGTGCCGTCCGACAGCGGGGCGATGACGCGTTCATCGGCTGTGCCAGGATTGACCACAATATGGCCGCCACCCCCCGACATGCCGCCGGCATAGCCCCAGGGCGGATTCTTGACGCCATCGATCCGGATGGCCAGCAGCGCCTCATCGGCGAGGATTTCGTATTCGCGGATAATGCCGGTGCCGCCGCGCCAGCGACCCGGACCGCCCGAATCCGGCACCACGCCATACTGGCGCAGCCGGATCGGATAGCCCGCTTCCAGGAACTCGACAGGATAGTTTTCCTGGGCGACGAAATAGACCGCGTCGATGCCATCGGCAAAGTCGCGCGCGCCATAACCGACGCCAATCCCGTCGGCCAGCAGGAAGGGCTTGGCCTCGCCCGTCTCCTTGCCGAAGGTGCCGCGCATGATGGTGACGACATAGGCCGAGTGGGCAGCCGGGGCGCCGCCCTTGCCGCGATTGACCAGGCCATTGAGCACGGCCAGCATGCGCATCATGGTCAGGCCGCGCATGCCCAGTGGCGCCGGAAAGTTGGGCTGAACGATCGAGCCGGGGCGCAGGCGGACCTCATCAATAGCCAGCGGTCCGCCGGCATTGACGACCTGAGACGGGTCGCCGCCCAGAAAATACAGTCCCAGCGCCATGCCCGGAACGCCCTTGTTCATGATCAGATTGACCGGACCGGGCGCCTGGTCGTCGCTTTCGGTGGCGTCGAAGATGAAACGATCCTCGCCGTCCTTGCCCTTTTCACGGGTGATGGCAAAGCGCAACGCAAACGGACCGTTGCCGTGGCCGTCGCTGTCGATCTGGTCCGCGAATTTATAGGTGCCGTAATCGAAGGTTTCGGCCAGGCGGCGGCGCACGAGGCTGCGGGTGCGCTCGAGCAGTTGCGCCAGGGCGTCGGAAACGCGGTCGGCGCCATGGCGCTCAACGATTTCACCCACGCGCGTCGCGCCCAGATGCACCGCGGCCATCAGCGCCGACATGTCGCCTTCGCTCTGGGCGGGAAAGCGAGAATTGCGATGGAAAATGGCCAGGGCCATCTCGTTGACCACGCCCGCATCGATCAGCTTGGTCGGCGGGATGATAATGCCTTCCTGGTAGATCGAGGTGGCATCGGGGCTGATCGAGCCGGGATGCAGACCGCCGATATCGGCAAAATGGGCCCAGCTCATCACGAAGGCACAGAGCCGGTCGCCGTGAAAGACCGGGGCCAGCAAGACCTGATCATTGGAATGCGTCACGGCCCCGTTGGAGCCATAGCAGTCATTGTACCAGTAGAGATCGCCCGGGCGCATGCTGTCGCGCGGAAACTTCTCGAATACCGGCGTCGTCAGATCACCGAAGATAGGCACCATGGAGCCGACCGCCATGACGCCGCGTTCGTCGAACAAGGCGGTATAAAAGTCCTTCTTCTCGCGAATGAAGGCCGAGATGGCGGTGCGCTCGATCAGCGCTTCCATCTCGCGCTGTGTCGCCATGATCGCGCCCCGAATAATTTCCACGGTGACGGGATCGCAGAGCGGGGTCGCATCCGGCGCCAAGGCCGGCCGGGCAGCTGAAGAAGGAGTCATCATTGGCCTCTCAGGGGATAAGAATTGGCAGCATGTCACTCGCCACTGTCCATATGCCGCAGGACCGCCTCGCCGGAGCGGCGAACATAGACGCGGACCGCGGTTTCGGCGGCTGTCAGGTCGCGTGCCGTGATCCCGGCAATGATGGCGCGCACGCCTTCCATGCCCGTCTCGAGCTGGCCCGGCTCAGCCATGGCCAGGACGCGCATCCTGTTGATGCGGGTACTCAGCTGATCAAGAATTTCGGTAACGACCTGGTTGTCGGCCACCTCGCTCATGAAGTGGTTGAAACGCGCCATGGTCTCGACCATTCGCACCTTGTCACCCTGCTGCCCGGCCTCGAGCAGCTGCGCGCCAAAATCCTGGGCCTGGGCAATCTGGGCATCGGTTGCCGCCTTGAGAAAGCTGCGGACGGCGATGGCCTCCAGCTCTGTACGAATTTCGTAGATCTCTTCGACATGCTTGCGCGTCAGGGTCGCCACTGACAGGCCGCGATGGGGGATGACGGTGGCCAGCTTTTCCGCTTCCAGGCGCCTGGCGATTTCGCGCACGACGGTGCGCGAAATACCGAAGGCCTCGCAGAGTTCGCGCTCGGTCAACCGCGTGCCCGGCGGCAGGCGACCATCGACGATCGCATTGCGCACCGAGACAAATACCCGCTCGCGGACCAGCTGGGGAGCCTGCCTGGACTCTTCGTTCTGCCCGGCAGAAAGGCTTTCCGCATCGGCCTTAAAGAGTGCACGCAAGTCGTCCATCGGTCCCGCCCGTCTAGAGTAAAAACTGGCCCACCGACACCATGACCGCAGGCGCCGGCGCAAGAGCTTTTTGCAGACACTAACCGGGCCGCCATGCAAAGCCCAGACAAATTGTACGACAATCTGGATTGTCGTACAATTATCTATGAGGCATCCTGTATCGGAGCGCCCAAGGGACAGATGGAGAACGACATGCTGGATAGGACAATCAGGCAGGTAGTAGATCAGGTCAATGCGGATGCCGCCTGGCCACTGGTCGAGGCCTTTTCGACCATGCCGCGCTGGAAGCCGGAAGACGTCGAAGCCTCGGCCCATGATATTGCCCGGCGCCTGACCGCGCTGGGTGTGCCTGTCGACCTGCTCGAGGCCAGTCTCTACCTGTCCATTCCCTATGAAGCTTCAGTCGAGGCGGGCGGCGAGACGCTGGCATCCAAGCCTCCGGCCTATTCGACCTTGTGCCCCGAAGGACTGACCGGGGTGCTGCACCATATTCCAGGAACATTGTCGGCCAACGTGTCGAGCTTTTACGAGAAGAACCGCGACGAGGCCGCCGCGGCGGCCGACCGCATCCGCGGCAAGATCGTGCTGACCGACGGGTTTGCCTCACCCAACAAGGTGCTGGAATTTCAGGAAAAGGGCGCCATCGGCGTGATTGCGGTCAATCCCGGCATCGATCGGCATTGGGGTATTTGCAGCTCGATCTGGGGCACGCCCGATCTCGACGACCTGCCGCGCAAGCCGACAATTCCCGTCGCCGTCGTCAATAATCCCGATGGGCACAAGCTGATCGAACTGGCCAAATCGGGGGGCAGCGCGACCATCCGCACGCGGCTCGAAGAGGGCTGGTTCAAGTCGCTGGTGCCGGTGGTGAACGTGACGGGCGCCATCGAGCCCGACAAATTCGTGCTGCTGGCCGGGCACTATGACAGCTGGGATGTCGGCGTCGGCGACAATGCCACGGGCGATGCGGCCCTGCTCGAAATCGCCCGCCTGCTCTGGCACAACCGGGACAAGCTGCGCCGCTCGGTGCGCATTGCCTGGTGGCCCGGACACTCGACCGGCCGCTATGCGGGTTCGGCCTGGTTTGCCGATGCCTTCGCGCTTGATCTGGACGAAAACTGCGTGGCACAGGTCAATTGCGACAGCCCCGGATGCCGCTGGG
>CAXBKI010000160.1:0-6561 GCA_963975955.1 uncultured Devosia sp. | reverse complement strand
CGAAGCGGTGTGGCGGCATGGGGTGCGCAACGCGCTGCTGCCGGTGCTGACGATCCTGGGGCTGCAGTTCTCCTATCTGATAGCGGGCACCATCATCGTCGAGAATGTGTTCTACCTGCCCGGGCTGGGGCGGCTGATCTACACCGCAATCCAGCAGCGCGACCTGATCCTGGTGCAGGGCGCCACCATCATTCTGGTCGTGGCCGTCACGCTGACCATGCTGCTGACCGACCTGGCCTATGGTCTGGTGGACCCCAGGCTGCGCGAGGAACAATCGTGATGAAACGGCTACTTGTCCAACCCAGCCTGAGCATTGGCGTGGCCGCCAGCATGCTGTTCATCCTGCTCGGACTGATCTCGCTGGTCTGGACGCCCTACCCCATTGCCGAGATCGATATCGGCCGTCGCTTTATGGGCGTGACCGCAGCGCACTGGCTGGGGACCGACAATCTGGGCCGCGACATGGTTTCGCTGCTGATGGCCGGGACGCTGACAAGCTTTGTCGTTGCTGCGCTGGCGGTGCTGATCGGGGCTGGCATCGGGGTGCCGCTGGGCCTGCTCGCGGCGGCCTGGAGCGGACCGGTCGAATGGCTGGTGCTGCGGTTCTCCGATTTCATCTTCGCCTTTCCCGCCGTGGTCGTGGCGATCCTGATCACAACACTGATCGGGCCAGGCGCCCTCAACGCGATCATCGCCATCGGCATCTTCAACATTCCGGTGTTCGCACGTGTGGCACGCGGCGGGGCGCTGAGCGTGGCGACGCTGGACTTCGTGGCGGCGGGGCGGCTGGCGGGGCTGGGCAATACCCGCATTGCCTATCGTCATCTGCTGCCCAACATCATGAGCCTGATCATCGTGCAGGGCACCATCCAGCTGTCGCTAGGCATTCTGGCTGAAGCGGGGCTGAGCTATATCGGGCTGGGCACACAGCCCCCAGAGACCAGCCTGGGACTGATGCTGCGCGAGGCGCAGGGGACGTTTCTGATCTATCCCTGGCTGACACTGCTGCCAGGCATTGCCATCGTGCTGATCGTGATGGGCCTGAACGTTGCCGGCGACGGCCTGCGCGATGCCGTCGATCCGCGCCTGCGCCAGGGACAGACCAATGTCCTTGCTTGATGTATCGAACCTGTCGGTGCGCTTTGGCGCGACGGCACCGGTGGCAGGCATCAGCCTGACACTGGAGCGGGGCGAGCGCTTTGGCATTATCGGCGAAAGCGGATCAGGCAAGACATTGACGGCGCTGGCGATCACCGGCCTGCTGCCCGAGGGCGCCGAAATGGGCGGTCGCATCCTGCTCGATGGCGTGCCCCTGCCCCAATCGGAGCGCGCCATGGCGCGGCTGCGCGGCAAGCGCATCGGCATGGTGTTTCAGGAGCCGATGACCGCGCTCAACCCACTGATGCGGGTGAACGCCCAGATTGCCGAGGCCATCGCCCTCAACCCGGCTGAAACCGAAGCCACCAGCGTGGCGCAGCTGTTGAGCGAGGTGGGCCTGGAGCCCCGGCATGGGGAGCGCTACGCGCACCAGCTCTCGGGCGGGCAGCGCCAGCGCGCGATGATCGCCATGGCGCTGGCCAGCCAGCCGGACATCCTGATCGCTGACGAGCCCACCTCGGCGCTCGACCTGATTACCCAGCGCGTCGTGCTCGAGCTGATCAGGGACATCTGCACGCGCAGGCACATGGCCCTGCTGTTCATCAGCCATGACCTGAAGGCCGTCGGGGCGCTGTGCTCACGGGTGGCGGTGATGCATGAGGGACGCGTGGTCGAGACCGGGCTTGCCACCGCGGTGTTTTCAGCGCCGCGCGAGCCCTATACCCAAAGACTGGTTGCCGCCTCGCGCTTCACCGCGCCCAAGCTGCAGCGCCCGCCCATCGGCGAAACCCTGCTGACGGTGGCATCCGTCACGCGCGACTATCGCCATGGCGGCGGGCTGCCATGGGGCCGCAAACCGGTGCGCGCCGTTGACGCGGCGAGCCTGCGCATCGGGACCGGGGAATGCCTGGCGCTGGTGGGGCCATCGGGATGCGGCAAGACCACGCTCGCCAAGATCATCGTGGGCCTCGACAGCGCCACGAGCGGCACCATTACCCTGAGCGGGCAAAGCTATCGTGGCAAGGACCTGCCCAGGAGCCTGCGGCGCGATGTATCGCTGGTGTTCCAGGACCCGTTCGGCAGCTTTGATCCGCGACTGACCATTGCGACGTCCCTGGCCGAACCGCTGCGGCTCGAACCGACGCTACGCCGCGACACGGTACCGGGCCGGCTGATCGAGGCCATCGAGGCGGTGGGGCTCGATGCGGAGATGCTCGAGCGCTATCCGCACGAATTTTCCGGCGGACAGCGCCAGCGCCTGGCGATCGCCCGGGCGCTGGTGACGCGGCCCAAGCTGCTGGTGCTCGACGAGCCGGTATCGGCGCTGGACATGTCGGTGCGCGGCGAAGTGCTTGGTCTGCTGGCGCAATTGCAGGCCGATTACGGCCTGACCTATCTGATCATCAGCCACGATCTGGACATGGTGGCCGCCATGGCCGACCGCGTGCTGGTGATGGAGGCGGGCAAGATCATCGAAGAAGGCGAGCCGGCGCAAATCTTTGGCAGCCCGCAGCACAGGCTGACGCGCGAGCTGGTGGACGCGCGCCTGCCGGAACTGGGCTGAACCACCTCTGCCATGGCGGGGTAGCCCAGTCCCTGCAAATCACGCACTGGCTGCGTCTACACCCCCACCGGCCTCCCCCTGAAAGGGGGAGGAGTGGCTTGGTTGAACCCCTGAAAGGGGGGAGTGATTTGGTGGAAGCGAACTACTGCAGCACGCCGATATAGGCGCCGAATGGCTCGAGCTTGATTTCACCATCATCGGGTACAGCAGTAACGCCGGGGCAGCCGGCGTCCGTGGGGCGCATGCCGGCAGGCAGGCGATAGTCGGCGCCGGCCGCGGTCATGTTGAACAGGCAGAGCATGCGTTCTTCCCCCTCGTGCCGGATGAAGCCCAGCACGTCGCCCTGCAGCGGGAGCAGTTCGATGCTGCCCGTGGCCAGCGCCGGATGGGCTTTGCGGAACGCCAGCATGGCGCGGTAAAACTCGAGTACCGAGCCATCCACCTTGTCCTGGGTATCGACGGCATGGGTGAGGTGTTCGGCCGGAACCGGCAACCAGGTGCGGTTGGCCGAGGAGAAGGCGCCGTTGTTAGCATGGGACTGCCAGACCATCGGGGTGCGGCAGCCATCGCGGCCCTTGAATTCGGGCCAGAACTCGATGCCATAGGGATCAACGAGATCGGAGAAGGACAGTTCGGCCTCCTTGAGGCCGAGTTCTTCGCCCTGGTAGAGACAAACCGAACCGCGCATGGACAGGATCAGTATGGCGGCCAGACGGGTGAAGGCCTCTTCCTGGCCGTGAATGGCCCAGCGGCTGACATGGCGCACGACGTCGTGGTTGGAGAAGGCCAGGCAGATCCAACCGTCCGGGGCCGCTGCCTCGGTGGCGGCAATGGCCTTGTGGAAATGGGCCGCGGAGAATTCGCCACCGAGATAATCGAAGGTATAGGCCATGTGCAGCATGTCATCGCCCGAGGTGTACTGGGCCATGATTTCGAGCTGGTGCTGGCTGTCGCCGATCTCGCCCACGGTGGTGCGGCCGGGATATTCATCGAGCAGGGCGCGCAGGCGGCGCAGGAATTCCAGGTTCTCCGGACGTGACTTGTCGTAGAGATGTTCCTGGAAGTTGTAGGGGTTTACGGCCGGTGCGGTGGAGGCGTTGAAATCCTCGGCCTTGACTACCGGATTGTCCTCAAAGCCGAGCGAGCAGAAATAGAAATTGACGGTATCGAGGCGAAAGCCATCGACGCCGCGTTCCAGCCAGAAACGCATTTCGCCCAGCAGGGCATCCTGCACCTCGGGGTTATGGAAGTTCAGGTCGGGCTGCTGCACGAGGAAATTGTGCAGATAATACTGCATGCGGCGGCTGTCCCAATGCCAGGCAGAGCCGCCGAAAATGGAGAGCCAGTTATTGGGAGGGGTGCCATCGGGCTTGGGATCGGCCCAGACATACCAGTCCGACTTGGCATTGGTGCGCGACAGCCGGCTTTCGGAGAACCAGGCATGCTTGTCGGAGGAATGCGAGATCACCTGGTCGATGATGACCTTGAGCCCCAGCGCATGGGCCTTCTGCACCAGGTGGTCGAAATCCTCCAGCGTGCCGAAAGTGGGGTCGATATCGCGATAGTTGGAGACGTCGTAGCCGAAGTCGCGCATGGGCGAGGTGAAGACCGGCGACAGCCAGATGGCGTCAACGCCCAGATCGGCAACATAGTCGAGGCGACTGGTGATACCCACCAGATCGCCAACGCCATCGCCGTTCTGATCCTGAAAGGAGCGCGGGTAGATCTGATAGATTACCGCGCCACGCCACCAATCCTGATCGAGGACAGCCTCGTCAGCGGTTTTGGTCAGGGACATGTAGGGAATAGCATTCATGGGACGCTCCGGGTGGGCATTTTGGCCCACCCTTTACACCGCGCCCGCGCGCTCCGAAAGCCCGTGTCACTTCGTGTTGTGCAGCATGCCCTGAAAGGCCCGGTAGCTGGACTTGGGGGTGCGCTGCTGGGTCTGGTAGTCCACGTGTACGATGCCGAAGCGCTTGCTGTACCCTTCGGCCCACTCGTAATTGTCGAGCAGTGACCAGGCGAAATAGCCGCGTACGTCGGCGCCCTGCGCACGGGCATTGAGCACCGCCTTCAGGTGATCCTCATAGTATCGCACGCGGCGGGGGTCATCATTGCCCTCGACTTCGGCCATGCCGTTCTCGGTGACGTAGATGGGTAGCCTGGTATATTCAGAGGACACGCGCACCAGCAGGTCGGAGAGGCCCTGAGGGTAGATTTCCCAGCCGATATCGGTCTTTTCGAGCGGCCCCTTGACCTGTTCGGCCGGCACGCCGGGCTTGCTGGAGGCCTGATAGAGGCCCCGCGTGTAGTAATTGATGCCCAGCCAGTCGAGCGGGCGCGACACCACGGCCATGTCGTCCTGATAGTTGGCGGGCAGATAGCCAGCCAGCCACTCGGTCATCCGCTCGGGATAGTGCCCCTTGAGAACACCGCCAAGATACCAGCGATTGAACACGGCGTCGGCAAAGTCGGCAGCAGCCAGATCCTCGGGCTTGTCGGAGGCCGGCTCGGCCTTTTCCAAATTGAGCACGATGCCCAGGTTTTTGGCGCCGTTGGCGCGCAAGGCGTCAATGGCCGTGCCGTGGGCATAGAGTACATGATGCATGGCGCGCGCGGCGGCGCGCTTGTCGCGGTAGCCGGGTGCATGGGCGCCGAGATAGTGGCTGAGATAGGCGACGCACCAGGGCTCGTTGATGGTTGCGGTGGCTTCGAGCCGGTCGCCGAATTTCCGGGCAATCAGCGCGGCGTAATCGGCGAACCAGCCGGCAATGTCGCGGTTCATCCAGCCGCCCCTGTCCTGCAGCGCGGAAGGCAGATCCCAGTGGTAAAGCGTGGCGTAGGGCTTGATGCCGCGTTCGAGCATGCCATCGACCAGACGGTCGTAAAAGTCGAAACCAGCCTGGTTGACGCTACCGGTTCCCTCGGGGATCAGTCGCGGCCAGGAAAACGAGAAGCGATAGGCATCAAAGCCGCCATCGCGGATCAGATCGAGGTCCTGGGGCCAGAGCTCATAATGATTGCAGGCAACCGCGCCGGTATCGCCATTGTGCACATTGCCGGGCGTCGCCGAGAAGCTGTCCCAGATCGACGGACCACGGCCATCCTGCTGGCCACCCTCGATCTGATAGGCGGCGGTGGCGACGCCGAATGCGAAATCGGGCCCAAAGTCCTTGCGGTCGATCGAAAACATCTGTGCTCCTCAGCGGCATCAAGCCTTTGTGGGGCAAGGCGATAGCGCAGATGAAGCGTTCATGCAATCGATTGCGGAAGCCTGTTACCGCGCTCTAGCGGTACCACTTGGCCGGCTCTGCCTTGGCCTTGGCTTCTGCCAGCATGCGGGTGCGGATGAGCTGAGAAGTCAGCTGGGACTGGTCGGCGCCGCTATTGGCAATGCTGGTGGCAAGCACGTTGCGCAGGCCATCGGACTTGGCGAGGGTATTTTCTGCCGCGGCCTTGCGGGCTGCCGAACGGGCTTCACGCAACTCGGCAGCATCGCGCTGGTTCTGCCGATGCTGCAGAATGGCGTCGTAGCGGCTTGCGGTTGCGTAAATACCCATGCGGGGATTCTGCGAGCAGAGTGCTAAGAAATCCCTAACGCGGCGTCGCGGGCAATTGTGCCAGAATGCTGCGGCTGATGGCGCGATAGGCCTCGGCTTCCGGCCCGTCGGGTGCCGCGACCATGGGCGGCATGCCGGCGTCGGACCCCTCGCGGATCGACATCACCAGCGGAACAGCGCCCAGAAACGGCAGCTTGAGGTCCGCGGACGCCTGTTCTGCCCCGCCGGTGCCAAAGATGTCGTAGCGGGTGCCGGTGTCAGGGGCGATGAAATAGCTCATATTCTCGACCAGTCCGAGCAGCGGCACCTCAAAGCGGCGCCGCATGTCGATGGCCT
>CAXBKI010000159.1:0-6572 GCA_963975955.1 uncultured Devosia sp. | reverse complement strand
CGAGGGGCGGCGCTGACATGCTCGGCGGGGGTGCCGTAGCCCGCTGGGGTCTGGTGGCGCTCCTGGCCGCGCTTTTGCTGCTCGTGACGAAGATCGCCTAGCCGCGATTGATCGGGGCGATCTGGATTTCGACGCGACGGTTCTGGGCGCGACCCTGTTCGGTCGCGTTGGAAGCGATCGGATTGGTTTCGCCCTTGCCCTCAATGTAGAAGCGGCGCTGGTCGATGCCCTGGTTGGCCAGCACGGTGGCGACCGAAACGGCCCGGCGCTGGCTCAGGCTGAGGTTATAGGCGTCGTCGCCCTGGCTGTCGGTGTGGCCATAGACATCGATGATGGACTTGTCGAACTTCTTGAGCACCAGCGCGACAGACACCAATGTTGAATTGAACTGCGGCTGGACCGTCGACTGGTCCGTGGCGAAGGTGATGTTGGACGGCATGTTCAGGATGATGTTCTGACCCACGCGGGTGACCGAAACACCGGTACCCTGCAGTTGTGCGCGCAGTTCGGCTTCCTGCTGATCCATATAGGCGCCGATGCCGGCACCCGTCAGGCCGCCGACGCCCGCGCCGATAAGGGCGCCAACGCGCGGATCGCCGCCAACAGCAGCGCCGACCAGGGCGCCTGCCAGCGCACCACCGCCCGTGCCGATCAGGGCCCCGCCAGCGGTGTTGGAAAGCTTGGACTGGCCTGTGTAAGGATCAGTTGTCGTGCAGGCGGTGAGCGCCAGCGTCGCGGCGAGCGCAACAAAAAACTTCGACTTCATAGAATATCCCCCTGAAGGATTCGGTTGGTGTCCAGTAGGTGCCCCCTGAATACGGCAGGACGGTGATGAACGAAAGAGCCTGAATGCTTGATGAATGGGGCGAGCCCTCCATTGACCACGCCATGATGGCGGGCTCCGGCAATCCGCCCCGCCCGGGCATCGCACCACGCCCAGGCCTGCCGTTGCTCAGGGAAATCACCGGCGTCTCGCATGGCGACGCGTGACCCTTGCGCCTGCAACCCGGAGCGCGGCCGGCGTTTCGACGCTGAATGTCCGCGCCGCCTGGGCTTTCGAGGAAGGCTTGCGCCAAAGGGCGAATGATTGCAAAGCATGCAAAGGCATGGAGCCGTCCTCCCGGCCCGGAGTCTGCACTCCCCAGTCCCAAAGGCTATTTCTACAGTATGTCTTGCCTGATGTTCTGTTCACGCTGAAAAGCGGCAAGTTTGGCTCCGGCGGACCAATCTGAAGTTCACCCGGCGTATCAATGCCAACGCGGAAATTGAAGTTCCAGCCATGCCCCCGTCAGCATCCCACGTCGCGCCAGATACCGAACACTTCGCCGCCAGGCCGCCCGACGATGCGGCGCTGCTGTTTGATGCAGTATCGATGGTGTTTGCCGATGGCACGCGCGCGCTGGACAAGGTTTCACTCGATATCAAGCCGGGAGAGTTCGTCTCGATCGTGGGGCCATCGGGCTGCGGCAAGTCGACTCTGCTCAGGATCGCCTCAGGCCTTGAGACACAGACCACAGGCGATGTGTGGGTAGACCGCAAGAGCCTGGGCTACACCTTTCAGGATGCCACGCTCCTGCCGTGGCGGACGGTGCTGGCCAATGTCGAACTGCTGCTCGAACTGAGCGGCATCGATCCGGCAGAACGCCGCCGCATCGCCTTGCAGCAGATCAAGCTTGTGGGACTGTCCGGGTTTGAAGACCATTATCCGCGACGTTTGTCAGGGGGCATGAAAATGCGCACCTCGCTTGCCAGATCTTTGACCCTGGACCCGGCCGTGTTCCTGTTCGACGAGCCGTTCGGTGCCCTTGATGAAATCACGCGCGAGCGGCTCAATGACGAGTTGATCGCGCTCTACAACCAGGAGAAGTTCACGGGTCTGTTCATTACCCACTCCATTCCGGAAGCGGTCTACCTGTCCACCAGGGTCGCCGTGATGTCGCCTCGACCGGGACGGATCATAGCCAGCTACGATGTTGCCTTTTCCGGGCCGCGCACGCCTGAACTACGTTTTACTGCGGCCTTTGCCGAGATCTGCGCGGAGATTTCGCATGCCCTGCGCACCACAATCGATGGTTAGCCCGGTGGCCCGGTCACATCCCAATCTTGCCATAAGGCGCTACCCTGCAGCGGCGTTGGCGCCCAAGCAGGGTGTGGGTCGGCGCCTTGCAGCCTTCATCCTGCCGCCTTTCGTCATGGGCGTGCTGCTGGTGCTGGCCTATTGGTGGGCACGCTCCGGGCTCGAGCCGCATCGCCAGTTTCTGATGCCAACGGCGGAGGGGCTGTGGACACAGGCGTTCAGCCGCCCCGAGATACAGCGCCAGCTGGTCGAGGCGGCGATCACTACCCTGTCGATCGCGCTGGCCGGCCTGGCTATTTCAATTCCGGTCGGCATCGGCCTGGCTGTGGTGATGTTTCGGTTCCAGGTCATGGAAAAGGCCGTCTTTCCCTACCTTGTGGCGCTGCAATCGATCCCGGTCCTGGCAGTCATTCCATTGCTTCAATCGGCGCTTGGATTTGGCTTCCTGCCCAAAGTACTGATCGTTGCGCTCTTTACCTTCTTTTCCATACCCACCACCCTGCTGCTCGGGCTCAAGAGCATTGACCGCGCCGTGCTTGACCTCTTCCGCCTGCAGGGGGCGAGGTGGCCGACAATGCTGCGCAAGGCCGGCTTTCCGTCGGCAGCGCCCACGCTGTTTGCAGGTCTTCGGATTTCGGCGGGGCTCGCCGTTGTCGGCGCCATCGTCTCGGAGCTGTTTTTTCTGTCGGGCCCTGGCGGGCTGGGCCAAATGCTGATCAATGCCAAGATAGATTTCAAGTACGAGCAGATGTATGCCGCACTGCTGGCGTCTTCGATGCTCTCGCTGGGCGTCTACCTGCTGTTCAGCTGGCTGGGAAACCGGCTGTTTTCGGAATGGCACGAATCGGGGCGTAAGTAGCCCGCGGCACAGGCCAAGGCGGCGCCCACCGACATTCTCGAGGTAGGACAACAGCGATGAAACTGAAAACGACACTTTGCGTGGCTGCTGCGTTGATGGGCCTGGCCCATGCCGCCCTGGCGGGAGAACCAAGCGCCTTTGCCAGGCAGCACTACACCACCCCGCTGAGCGCGGTCTGCCCTGATCCGTTCATTATCCAGAAGGACTGGCTCGCCCAGGCTGAACATGGCGGGCTGTACCAGATGATCGGGGCCGGCGGCGCCATGTCATCGGGGAAGTACGAGGGTCCACTCGGCTCGACCGGCATCAGCCTGGTCATCCTTGAGGGGGGCAGTGGTGTTGGACTGGGAGATGGCGAAACCTCCTATTCGGCGCTCTACCTGGGCAATTCCAAGGCCGGCGTGGTGCCTCACCTGGGGTTCCAGGAACTGGACAATGCTTTCATCTTCTCCAAGCGCTTTCCCGTGATTGGTGTCGTCACGCCACTCGAGCAGTCCCCTACCGCGCTGTTCTGGGACCAGGCCACCTATCCCGAGGGCTTTAAGTCCATCGACGACCTCAAGGCATTTGCCGCCTCGGGCGCGGGCAAGATCTATGTCTCGACCATCAAGCGCACATTCGGCAAATACCTGGTTGACCAGGGCGTCCCGGCCGATGTGTTCGTCGAAGGGTATCGTGGCGACGGCGAAAACTTCGTCATCAACAACGGCACCTGGCTTAATCAGGGTTTTGTCACCGGCGAGGTCTACAAATTCGCTCACGGCAATAACTGGGCCAGGCCCATCAACTATCTGCTGATCTCGGATCTGGGCTATTCGATCTATACCGGCATGCTCTCGGTTGCCACCAACAGGCTGGAGGAGCTGGCGCCCTGCCTTGAAAAGCTTGTTCCGATCATACAGCAGGCTCAGGTCGACTACGTCACCGATCCGGCTGAAGCCAACAGCGTGATCGTCGCGTTCAATGATGCCGGCTTTGGCGCCGGTTACTGGACCACCGATGCCGATCTGATGGCTTATGCCGTCACGGCGCTGGTGGATTCGGGCGCTGTCGCCAACGGCGCCAATGCTACCCTGGGCGACTTCGACATGACCCGCGTCGGCGCCCTGTTCGATCTTGTCAAAGGAGAGCTGGATGAACGGGCCGATCCGGCCGTAACGCCAGAAAGTGTCGTTACCAACCGTTTCATCGACCCCTCGATCGGTCTGAAATAGTGGTGCGGTCAAAGGCGATTGTCCTGGATGGAGACGCCCTTGCCGAACGGTTGCGGGGTGAATTGAAACGCGATGCCGAGCGCCTGGTGGCGCGTGGCATCGCGCCGCGATTGGCCACGGTACTGGTCGGCGAGGACCCTGCCAGCGCCAGCTATGTCGCCCGCAAACACAGCGATTGTGCCGAAATCGGCATTGCCGCGGATGACATCAGGTTACCCGCGACGATCACGGCCCCGGCGTTGCTGGCCGAAATTGCGCGGCTCAATGCCGATCCGGCCGTGCACGGCTTTATGGTGCAACTGCCCCTGCCCCAGGGGCTTGATGCAGGCTTGATGCTCGAAGCAATCCGCCCCGGCAAGGATATCGATGGTCTCCACCCGATCAATCTGGGGCGCCTGCTCGCCGGCAGGCCGGGAATGCTGCCCTGCACGCCCAATGCAATTCTCGCCCTGCTGATTGCCCATGCGATCCCGCTGGCTGGCGCCAATATTGCCATTATCGGCCGCGGTGCCCTGGTTGGCCGACCGCTGGCCATGTTGCTTTCGCAGCGGGGCATCGATGCGACGGTAACGTTGCTGCATAGCCGCTCGCCCGATATCGCCGCCGTCACCCGCCAGGCCGATGTGATCATCGCGGCCGCCGGGCAACCCGATCTCGTCAAGGCGAGCATGGTCAGGCCCGGCGCGGCGGTGGTGGGCGTCGGCATCAGCTATGTCGATGGCGCCATGGTGTCCGACATTGCCCCGGACGTTGCCGATGTGGCAGGCTGGGCGACACCAGGCCATGGTTCAGTCGGCGCGCTGACGCGCGCCATGCTGCTGCGCAATTTGCTACTGGCCGCAATGCCACACTAAGCGGGTCGCTGCCGGTTGGGCGCGTTTGACGCATTGTTCAACCGGGTGTGCCAGTTTAGAATAGCTCTCAACTTGGACCTGGCTGATTTGGTCCCGAGAACCAGTGGGCGCGTCAGATTGACGTATATCAATGCGCCGCACACGGGACTAGGCAAGGCTAGTGTCGAAATCGGGCGCCTTATCGGTCCGGGACAGACGGAAGGACGTTCGATGGACTATCGCGGCATATTCGAGGATGCGGTTGATGCGTTGCGGACGGAGAAGCGGTACCGCGTCTTCGCCGACCTGGAGCGGGTAGCGGGCCAGTTCCCCAAGGCCATCTATCGTGATGACGCCGACAACCAGCGCGATATCACCATCTGGTGTTCCAATGACTATCTGGGCATGGGTCAGCACCCCAGCGTGATCAGCGCCATGCAGGAAACGGCAGGCAAGCTGGGCGTTGGCTCGGGCGGCACGCGCAACATATCCGGCACAAGTCGCCCCCTGGTGGAACTTGAGCGTTCGCTGGCGGACCTGCACCGCAAGGAAGCGGGCCTGGTGTTCACGTCGGGCTTTGTCTCCAACGAGGCCGGCATCTCCACGATTGCCCGACTGCTGCCCGATTGCGTGATTTTCTCAGACCAGCTCAACCATGCCTCGATGATTCAAGGCGTGCGCCAGTCCGGCATGCAGAAGGTCATCTTTCGGCACAACGACATTGCCCATCTGCGCGAGCTGCTGAGCCAGGTCGACCGCAAGCGCCCCAAGCTGATCTGTTTCGAGTCGGTCTATTCGATGGATGGTGATGTCGCCCCCATCAAGGAAATCTGCGACCTGGCCGAAGAATTCGGCGCGCTGACCTATATCGATGAAGTGCACGCCGTCGGCATGTATGGCCCGCGCGGTGGCGGCATCGCCGAGCGCGATGGCCTGATGGACCGCATCGACGTGATCGAGGGCACCCTGGCCAAGGGCTTTGGCGCGATGGGCGGCTACATCACCTCCAACAAGGCGATCATTGACGCGGTTCGCTCCTATGCGGCCGAGTTCATCTTCACCACCTCCCTGCCGCCCGCCCTGTGCGCCGCGGCGCGGGCCTCGATCGAGCACCTCAAGGTCAGTGGCCATGAGCGGATGATGCAGCAGCGTCAGGCGCGGCTGACCAAGGCGATCCTGGCCGATGCCGGGCTGCCCGTGATGGACACCGAAACCCACATCGTCCCGCTGATGGTGGGCGATGCGCGGCAGTGCAAAGCGGCCAGCGACATGCTGCTGGAAAAGCACAACATCTATATCCAGCCGATAAACTATCCGACCGTGCCCAAGGGGACCGAGCGGCTGCGCATTACCCCGACGCCGCTGCACACTGACGAAATGGTCTTCGAGCTGCGCCACGCCCTGGTGAGCGTGTGGACCAGCCTTGAGCTGCCGCGCGAAGCCGCGGATGCCAAGATCACCGCCAGCAAGCTGACATCGGGCGACCTGACGCTGCCGACGGTCGGCGGCTAGCAGTTCCCCCCGACCTGCCGGTCACTAGCTGGTCAGCACGATCCGCATCAGATCGGCCGTGTTGCGGGCTCCCAGCT
>CAXBKI010000158.1:0-6613 GCA_963975955.1 uncultured Devosia sp. | reverse complement strand
ACCCGCCAAGTCCCGACCGCGGATGCGCCGCGCTATCGCGGCACTCAATACGTCCTCGCCATCAACTGGCAACCGGCCTTCTGCGAGACCAGCCCCGGCAAGCCCGAATGCCGGGCCCAGACCACCGACAGCTTTGAGGCCACCCATTTCACCCTGCACGGCCTGTGGCCACAGCCGCGCGACCGGGAATATTGCAACGTTTCGCCACGTGATCGATCAGCAAGCCAGCAGGGCCGCTGGCGTGACCTGCCTCCTGTGAACCTGGACAACACCCTCCGTCGCGAGCTCGATATTGCCATGCCCGGCACCCTGTCCCAGCTCGATCGCCACGAATGGACCAAGCACGGCACCTGCTACGGCACGGCCGCCCAGGAATATTTCAGCGACGCACTCGATCTCCTGCTGGCCATCAACACCTCTGGTGTCGCCGAACTTTTCGCGGCCAATATCGGCCGGAAAATCACGCTGCGCCAGGTCCGAAGGGCATTCGACACCGCCTTTGGCGAAGGCGCCGGTGCGCGTGTCAGCATGAGCTGCGAGCCCGACGGCAATCGCCAGATCATCACCGAGCTGACCATCGCCCTGACCGGCACCGTCAACGGTCCGGACGATTTGCCTAGCCTTCTGGCAGCGGCCAGCCCGTCGCCAGGTGGCTGCGCCGGCGGCATCGTCGATCAGGTGGGCCTGCGCTAGTCCTTGAGACGCGCGTCAAGCTGTTCGCGCAATTGGTGCAGGCCATCCCGCAGCGTATCGACCGCTTCGCGCTCCCCCGCCAGCGCTGCCCCGACAGCCAGGGGAACCGACAGCGCCTTTTCGCGCAGGCCGCGACCGTCGGAGGTGAGGAAAATTCTTACCTGCCGTTCGTCCTCGTCATCGCGCTGGCGTCGCACAAGTCCACGCGCTTCCAGACGTTTGACCAGTGGTGTGATCGTGCCTGAATCGAGAAACAATTTGTCGCCGAGCGCTTTGACCGTGAGACCATCGGATTCCCACAGCACCAGGAACACCAGGTATTGCGGATAGGTCAGACCAAGCGCTTCCAGGCGCGGTTTATAGAAGCGCGTGAACGCATGCTCCGCCGCATAGACGGCAAAGCACAACATTGAATCGAGACTGAGTGGATCTTTTTCAGGCGCCATGAGTTTCACCGCTAGGACATGGCGACATGCTAACACACATTATTCAATTGCACACAATTTAATTGTACGCTATGTACAGGACATCGAACTCGCATCCAAGGAGATTTTCACATGATCAAGTCCGCCGTCTATACAGCTCACGCCCACACCACTGGCGGCCGCACCGGCACCAGCAAGACCGATGACGATCGCTTGTCGGTGACCCTGGACACCCCCAAGGCCATGGGTGGCAATGACGGCCCCGGCACCAATCCGGAGCAGCTGTTTGCCGTTGGCTATTCGGCCTGCTTCCTCGGTGCCATCAAAGCCGTGGCCCGTGGCGACAAGATCAAAGTCCCCGATGAGACCACCATCGACGCCAGCGTATCCTTCGGCGAAAACGCCAATGAAGGTGGTGCCGGTTTCAACATCGCCGTTGAACTCAAGGTCACGATTCCCGGCATGGAGCATGATGCAGCTCAGGCTCTGGTCGAAAAGGCCCACACCGTCTGCCCATATTCCAACGCGACCCGCGGCAATGTCGACGTCAAGCTGACCGTCGCGTAAACTATTGGTTAACCATGATTTCACAGCCGCCCGCAATGCGCCGGGCGGCTGTAACGTTTTGTGCGGTTGTGACGAATTGCCCCGGCAAGTGTTCACGAGGCGCCCATGGCCATTAGCACCGACTACCCTCGTCCCATCACTGTCAACGGATTTGTCTGCCGCAACTGCGATGAGGTGTCTGACGCCAAAAGGTTCATTGATCCCGCATCGCCGGCGGGCCTTGCCGCTGTGCCCGGAGCCGATAACGGGGCCGTCAGCTTTGGTGGCAGCCTCGAGAGCCGCAATGCCGGTAGCGGCTTCGGTTCGGATGAGAGGCCCCGCCAGTTTGTCGACCGCCTGGCCTGATGCTGGAACAATAAATGCAGGCACAATGAAAAAGGCGTCCACCACGGTGGACGCCTTGATTGTGTTCTGGACGATATTACTGTCCGTCCGGCGCCACATCGACACTGACCGCAGGAACATCGATGTCGAGCGTGCCGCCACCCCATTGTTGATGAAGAACACCAGATAGCCCACAACCAGCAGTACTAGGGCCAGGATCACACCAATGATCACACCACCCGGGCCCCCGCCACCGCGATTTACGACAACTGTCTCACGTTCTACCGGGGCCATATGTCGTCTCCAATTGATTTCGACAACCAACGGTTGCCGATCCATTGGGTTCCCCTCGCCCTTGCTGTGAAGCCGTCTTGTCCACCGGCGCCCGCCCGCCCGCAGCCATCAAGGCGTCCATCTCTGCCCGGCCACAGCCAAATTTTAACGCTGCCGGTTCACCCCAGCGAAAGACAACCGCGCTAGATTTTTCCAATACTCCGGAGCGCGCCATGATACCTCCTGCCCTCGCCATCGCCAATCTAGGCAAGAGCTTCGACCGCCCGGTGGTCAGCGGGCTGGACCTTACCGTCCGCGCCGGCGAATTTTACGCCCTGCTTGGCCCCAATGGCGCCGGCAAGACCACTATTTTGCGCATGGTAGCGGGGCTCCTGCAGCCAGACGCAGGCGAGATTGCCATTTTTGGTATCGACGCCAGACGTGATCCCGTCGCCGCCAAGCGGCTGACCGCCTGGGTCTCGGATGAACCCATGGTCTATGACCGCCTGACCCCACTCGAATACCTCGAATTTGTTGCCGGCCTTTGGCAGATTGACGTTGCCACTGCTCAGGCAAAGGCCGACGATCTGATCGACTGGCTGGGCCTGCGCCCCCATGCCAATGAGCTGTGTGCCGGCTTCTCCAAGGGCATGTTGCAGAAAGTCGCGCTGGCGGGTGCTCTGGTCCACGATCCCAGGCTGATCATCCTTGACGAGCCTCTTACCGGGCTCGATGCGGGTTCGGCGCGCCAGGTCAAGGACGTATTGCTGGGCAAGGTTCGCGACGGCGTCACCGTGATAATGACCACCCATATTCTGGAAGTCGCCGAACGCATGGCCGAGCGGATTGGCGTGATCGCCAATGGTCGGCTGATCGCCGAGGGCACACTGGCCGAACTGCGCAGTCGCAACGGTCGTCAGGCCAGTCTGGAGGACATCTTCCTCGATCTGGTCGCCGAAGGCGCTGCCGTCGCATGAACGTCGCCCCTGCGTCACTGACCTGGTTTGCGCGCCACGAGCTGACGCTGGCCTGGCGCGAGTGGCTCGCCATGATGACGGGCGGTCGTCGCGCCCGCGGCGTTGGGCTGGCGATCTTTCTGGTCATTGTGGTCGCCCTGCTCCATCTGCTCGCCTATGGCCTGGTTGCATCCTGGATCAAGGATGGTGTAGCGACGGACAAACCCACCTTGGTCATGCTGACCGGCAGTGGCTTGTTGTTCTGGACAGTGATGCTTTCCCAGGCGCTCGAGGCGATGACCCGCGTTTATTACGCCCGCGCCGATCTTGATCTCATCCTGTCCTCGCCGGCCTCCTCGCAAAAACTCTTTGCCGTTCGAACGCTCTCTGTGGCCATCACCACCACGATCCTCACCGGCTTGCTGGTCAGCCCGTTGATAAACATGTTGGCCATTCTGGAAGGCCCGCAGTGGCTGGGCGCCTATGGCGTCGTGCTGGCGCTAGGCGCACTCTCCACCGCCATCGCACTGGCCGTCACCATCGCCCTGTTTCGCTCTGTCGGCCCCAAGCGGACCCGCCTTATCGCCCAGATCGTTGCTGCCATTGTCGGCGCCGGCTTCGTCATTGGCCTGCAGGGCGCTGCGATCGTCTATTACGGCCAGATGTCGCGCTTTAGCGTCCTGCAGTCTGCCGAACTGATCGCTGCTGCGCCTGCACTCGATAGCCCTTTCTGGCTTCCCGCTCATGCCCTGCTCGGCGATGGCGCTGCTCTCGCGATCCTGTTGCTCATCGGTCTGGGCGCCCTGATAGGCATGATTACGCTTGCTGCTTCAAGCTATGGTCACCACGCCATCTCGGCTGCCGGCCTCAGCCACATTCGCGCCCAGCGTCGTCCGTCACCCCGCCGCTTCCAGTTCGCGTCGCAGCGACAGGTGCTTCGCCTCAAGGAATGGCGCCTGTTGCAGCGTGATCCCTGGCTTCTCTCCCAGACATTGATGCAGATCCTTTATCTCGTGCCACCGGCTCTGTTGTTGTGGATGAACTTCGGCAAGGACGCTGGCGCCTTTATTGTCGTGGTGCCCGTATTGGTCATGGCCTCGGGACAGCTCGCTGGCGGATTGGCGTGGCTGGCCATTTCGGGTGAAGACGCACATGATCTTGTCGTCACTGCACCGGTCGCACCGCGGACCGTCCTGATCGCCAAGATCGAGGCCGTGCTGATTGTCATCGCGATCGCCCTGGCCCCGCTATTGCTGCTCATGGCACTGGCCTCCCCCCAAATGGCGCTGATCACCGCAATTTGTGCGACATGCTCGGCTGGCTCGGCCACCGCGATCCAGCTGTGGTTCAGGGTAGTCGCCAAACGCTCCTTGTTTCGCCGCCGACAAGTCGCCTCCCGGGCGGCCACCTTGAGCGAAGCCTTTGCTTCCATCATGTGGGCAGGGTCTGGCGCGCTTCTGGCTGCCAGTTCATGGCTTGCAATTTTGCCTGCCCTGATGGCTATTTTGGTCCTGGGCGTGGCGCGACTGATCAGCCCCAAACGAACCTGAACCCAGACAAAGCAGAGACTCTATGAGCCGGTTGATATTTCGCGACGCCATGCCAGCCGACATTCCGGTGATGATCCGGCTCAGCCATGCCGGGGACGCCAGGGGTCCTGACACCCCGCCCCTTGACCCCGCAACGCTCGATGACCCGCGTTATCATGCGGCCTTCGCCGAAATCAGCGGAAACCCCAATCACCGTCTGATTGTTGCCGAACTCGGCGGAGAGATTGTCGGCACCCTGCAGATCACCTATGTGCCAGGGCTTCCCAATTTCGGCATGAAGCGCGGCATGCTGGAAAACGTGCACATCCGCACCGACCAACGCGGCACCGGTCAGGGCAGTGCAATGGTGCAATGGGCCATTGAACAATCTCGACAAGCCGGCTGCGGAACGGTCCAGCTAACCTCAAACAAGGTCCGCAAAGACGCGCACCGCTTCTACGAAAAGCTGGGTTTCATTGCCAGTCACGAAGGCTTCAAGCTCAAACTCTAGGGTGTCAGCCTAGCTGAAGGCCGCTATGCCCAGAAGGACCATTGCCAGCAGGATCACGATTCCGATCAGCATGAGGCCAAACACGATCTTGGCCAGAAATGCAGCGCCCGCGGCAACACCGGAAAAACCCAGCGCACCAGACACCACGGCGATCACAACAAGCAGAATGAGGAGTTTGAGCATGACTTTGTCTCCATTTGACGCTTTGCTATAACGTTGCCTGGCCCTGCCGCGTTCCACATCTTGCGTGGCAGTCCACCCCAGGCGCAGGAGACGCCCATGGCAGAAACTGGCACCAAGCCCCGCAGCCGAACAGCGGTCAGGACCGCCAAACCACCGCTGCACAAAGTCATCCTGGTCAACGATGACTTCACCCCGCGCGCCTTTGTCGTTCGGCTGCTCAAGGCCGAGTTCAGGGTGCCCGAGGCCCAGGCAGCGGTTATCATGCTGACTGCTCACACCAAAGGCTCGTGCCTGGTGGCGGTGTTCACCAAGGAGATTGCCGAGGAAAAGGCCAATCGCGCAACCGAAGTGGCCCGCAGCCAGGGCTATCCTTTGCTGTTCACGACCGAACCCGAAGAATAGCAGCCTGGCCTAAAGTCCCAGATCGGCCGGCACTGGCGGCGGCTCGTTGAGCACGGTGATCTTGATGCGCTCATTAGCCGCCTGGTAAGGATCATTGGGGAAGAAGGGATCCGAGGTCGAACGGCCAATGACCGAATTGATGCGATCATCGGAAAGCCCGAATTCACCCAGCAAAGACCGCACCACATTGGCGCGGTCGCTCGACAGCTCCCACGAGCCGTAGCGCGGATTGCTGTAATTGCCCCCTGCCGCGGTATGGCCTGAAATGGTGATCTGATTGGACAGTTTCTGCAGGATCGGGCCAAGCGCTGCGATGGCCTGACGGGCATCCTCGGTCGGATATTTTGAGCCTTCGGGGAACATGGGGCGGCCCGTCTGATCGACGATCTGGATGTCGAGCCCTTCCTCGTTGATCTCCAGCAGCAGATTGTCCTGAATGCTGGTGATATCGGGCAGTTCCTGCCACGCCTGTCGAATGCTGGCCGCTGCACTGTGGAACGCCCGTTCGTTTTCCGACTTGAGCTCGGCTGTGGACTTGCCCTCATTGCTGGACTTGCCACCCTTGTCACCATCTGTGCCCCCAGCGGCCGAAGTGGGTGTCCCATGGCTCTGATTTTCAGGCGTCATCGAAACGTCCCGCATGCCATCGATGGCCGAGCCGGCCATCTTGGCGCCATTGGCGTCCAAGGCCAAGCCGCCCATCATACCGCCGGAACCGCTGGTCGACAGCGACACATTGGGGGGCGCGAA
>CAXBKI010000157.1:0-6640 GCA_963975955.1 uncultured Devosia sp. | reverse complement strand
ATGCTGGCCCTGCTCGGCCCACCAGGCTGCGGCCAATCCACGACGCTGTTTGCCATTTGCGGCATCCACCGGGTCAATGGCGGCCAGATCCTGTTCGGCGACAGGGATGTGTCCGAACTGCCCAGCCAGAAGCGCAATGTGGGTGTGGTGTTCCAGAGCTATGCGCTCTACCCGCACATGACCGCCTATGAAAACATCGCCTTCCCGCTGCGGGTGCGCAAGGACAAGGCCGAAGACATCGACAGGGCGGTGCGCGATATCGCGGCGCTGACCCATATCGAGCCGCTGCTCGAACGGCGCCCCTCGCAGCTGTCGGGCGGCCAGCAGCAGCGCGTGGCGCTGGCCCGGGCGCTGATCCGCAAGCCCGATGTGCTGCTGCTCGATGAACCGCTGGCCAATCTGGATGCCAAATTGCGCCTTGAAATGCGTTCGGAGATCCGCCGCATTCAGCTCGAGACCGGCATCACCGCCATTCTGGTGACCCATGACCAGGTCGAGGCGATGAGCATGTGCGACCGGATCGCGATCATGGACCATGGCCGGATCGTGCAGATCGACACGCCCACGGACATGTACAGAAGTCCGAACTCGCAATTCGTGGCCGGCTTTCTGGGCAATCCGCCGATCGCCTTTGTTCCCGGCACCGCCCGGGAGGACGGGTTCTCCTTTGACGGCGCGGCGGGGCAGTTCGCCTTTCCCGCGCAGGTCGCCGCGCCGCCCAGCGGCACGGCCATCACGCTGGGGATCAGGCCCGAGGACTTTTCGCCGCAAGGCGAGCTCAAGCTGAGCGGCAAGGTGGCTTTCATCGAGACCCAGGGCCGCGAGAACCTGTACGATGTCGCCCTGCCCTCGGGTGCGATCCTGCGCTCGATCCAGCCGGTGCGGCATGACATCGGGGTGGGCGACGCGGTACATTGGGGCATTCATGCCGACAAGATGATGGTGTTTGGTGCCGATGGGAGCCGGTTGTGAGCATGCGTGACTTTTCGGGCTTTACCACCCGCTTCAACTGGCCCGATATCGCGGGTGGCACGCCCCTGTGCATCGGGCATCGCGGCGCCAGCGGCCACACCACGGAAAATACGCTGGCAGGATTTCGGCTGGCCTCCGCATTGGGCGCCCAGATGTGGGAACTCGATACCCAGCTGACGCGTGATGGCGTGGTAGTGGTCAGCCATGATGACCATTTGCTGCGGGTCTTCGGCGTGGATGCCTTTATCTCGGCCTTGAGTGCCGACCAGCTCGCCGATCTGGAAGGCGTCGCCGTACCCACATTCGCAGAGGTCGCCGCACTGGCGCGCGAGCTGGGTGCGGGCCTTTATATCGAGCTCAAGGCAGCCGGCAGCGGGCCGAAATGCTGGCACGAACTGTTGCAGCACGATCAGACCTTCGCCGTGCTGGGCTCGTTCGATACCGCTCAGCTGCGCCAGTTGCGGGACATGGGATGCGGCTATCCGCTTGCCGTGCTGGTGCGCGTCGGCGCCGATCCGCTCGCCTTTGCCGACATGGCAAGCGCTGACATCGCCCACCTGTGCTGGGAGCGCGATGGCGCGCGGCCGCAGGACAAGGTCACCCCGCAATTGCGCGAAGCGATTTTCGCCTCCCGCCGCGAGATCGTGCTCTGGCATGAAGAGCGCGCCGATATCCTGGCCGATATCATGGCCATGCCGGTGCTCGGCATCTGCACCGACCTGCCGGACCTGATGCGCCCCAAGGCGAGGGCGATTGACCATGAGTGATACCAAACCCGGCCGGCGGGCCGTTACCTCGCATGATGTGGCCAAGCTGGCCGGCGTTTCGCGGGCGGCCGTGTCGCGCAGCTTCACGCCCAATGCCAGCGTTTCGCCGCAGACGCGCGACAAGGTGCACAAGGCGGCCAGTGAGCTTGGCTATCGGGTCAACTATCTGGCCCGCAGCCTGATCAACCAGCGTTCCGACCTGGTCGGCCTGGTGGTGGCGGGAATGGATAATCCGTTCCGCACCATGCAGATCGATCATCTGTCGCGCGCGTTGCTGGCCCACGATTTCCGGCCCATTCTATTGCCCACATCCGGGTCGGAAGATGTCGGGGCGTTCATCGAACACCTTCTGCAATATTCGGTGTCAGGCGTGGTCGTCACCTCGGACGCCCCGCCAACGGCGCTGTGTGAGGAATGCGCGGCCAATCGGATACCGATCGTGCTGATCAACAAGGGCGACGACATTGCCTTTGTCGATCGTGTGGTCAATGACGACAAGGCGGCTGGCCGCATGGCCGCCGAGCTGCTGATCGAGAACGGCGCGCGCCGTCCGGCGGTGATGGCAGCGCCCCATGTGTCCTATTCGGCACGGCGTCGCCAGGACGCCTTCGTGGCCCATTGCGCCGTTCTCGGCGTCAAGCCGGATATCCTGGCGATCGCGATCAACGATTATCACGCCGGCTTTGAAGCTGCGGGCGCCATCGCCGGCACCAATATTGACGGCATTTTCTGCGTCAATGACTACCTCGCCTGCGGCGTCGTGGACCGTCTGGCTGCAGATCAGGTGCATCGCAAGACCGGGCCGATTGCCGTCATCGGCCATGACAATATCCCGCAGGCGAGCTGGCATGGATATCAGTTGACCACCTTTGCTCAGCCTTGCGACGTGCAGGCGGAGACCGCCATCACCCTGCTTGAAAGCCGCATGGAAGATCCTGCCGCCGTGGCCCGCGTGCAATTCACACCGGTCAGCCTGATCCGGCGCAGGACGGCATGATGCTGGCATCCGAAACGCGTTCCGGCCTCGCGGACCGGCTTGAACTGGCCATCAGCCTTGCACGCCAGGTGGGCCGGCAGGCAGCCGCCTTCCGCAGCAAGGCCAGCGCCGCGGCGCTGCAGATACAGCTCAAGGGGGCGCAGGATTTTGTGACGATTGCCGACAAGCAGGCCGAGTTCACTATCCGCTCCACACTGGCGGCAGCCTTCCCCGGGGACAGTTTTGTCGGCGAAGAAAGTGGCGGCCAGCTTGACCACGGCCCGTGCTGGGTCGTCGATCCCATCGACGGCACCACCAATTTCCTGCGTGGCTTTGACCATTGGGGGGTGTCGCTGGCGCTGGTGAGCGAGGGGATGATCGCCCTGGGGGTGATCTATGACGCAAGCTGCGACAAGGTGTTTTACGCCCAGAGCGGGTGCGGCGCCTTTGCCGACGGCACCGCCATCCACGCCTCGAGCAATGCCGACCCGAGCCGCGCCATGGCCATGCTGGGGCATTCCCGTCGCACCGGGATCGGGCCTTACCTTGCCACCATCGAGGCGCTGCATGCGCAGGGCATTGATTACCGCCGCATGGGCGCGGCGGCCATCGGACTGCTCCGCGTCGCCGACGGGACTGCCGAGCTCTATTTCGAGCGGCACCTGAACAGCTGGGACATGCTGGCTGCAGCGCTGATTGCCCAGCAGGCGGGCGCCATTGTCCGGCTGCCCACCCTGGAGCACTGCATGGCGCGGGGAGGCCCGGTTCTGGCAATGGCACCCGGGCTGAGCGGTCATCTTGAATTCCTGGCGCAACAGGTCGCTGCGGACGGACCGCAGATGGACTGGCCCGCATGAGGCAGCTGCAGCCTGGCCGGGGGCCTTCAGTCGGCCGGTCGCGCCTTGCGGCAATCTGCTCGGCAATTGATCAGCGTCAAGGCGCGGCGCGTGCCTGCTGCTAGGACAGAGGTTTACCAGGCCACTGGAAAGCCCCATGACACTGCAATCTCGGTCGCTCGCCGCGCTGGAACAAACCTATGGTGAACTGCTGGCGCTGTGCGACGGGCTTGAAGCGGTCGCCGACAGCCTGCCCCACGCGGTGGCGCCCCGAGTCTGCCTGACGCTTGCGGCCAGTATCGAGCCGCTGGTCGAGCGGGCGCATGAACTGGAAAATTCCGAACTGTTCCCGCTGCTCGAAGCCAGCCAGACGCCCCATCTTGGGCCAACCCTGGCCCGCTTGCGGGCCGATCAGCTCACCGACCGCAGCGCGGCGGCGGAGGTCAGCGAGGCGCTGCACGATCTGGGGACCGGTCAGTCGGCATTGTCGCCGGACGCCATGGGCTATCTGCTGCGGTCGTTCTTCGAGAGGACGCGGCGGCATGTGCAGAGCGAAAAGGAACTGATCGCCATGGTGCTGCGGACCGGCAAGGGACCGGCCCGCGACTGAGCGGCAAATGGCAGCTGTTAGTCGGCCATGGCGTGGGCGCGCTCGAGGGCCTTTTCCTCTTCTGTCTGCGGTCGCTCGGCCTTTTTGGGGCCGCGCATGACCAGGATCAGCGGGATCACCCCCAGACTGAGCAGCAGCATGAGCCAGAAGTCGTCCAGATAGGCCAGCATGGCCGCCTGCTGGGTGACGAGGCCGTTGATGGTGGCAACCACGGTCGGGCTGCCGGTCAGCAGGCCCGGCACCTGGTTCATCACGGCCTGCGAGGTCGCGGTGATACGCGCGGCGAGTTCGGCATGGTTGACCTGCATCATGGAGGCCAGCACGGCCGTCACCACCGAAATGCCGACGCCCTGCCCCATATTGCGCACCAGGGCGAACATGGAAGTGGCGTCGCCGCGGAAGCGCGGAGCAATGGTGGAAAAGGCCATGGTGGAGAGCGGCACGAACAGGAAGCCCATGCCAAAACCCTGCATCACACCGGTGGTGATCACCGGCCAGTAATCCATCTCCAGGTTGAAGCTGGTCATGCCATAGAGCGAATAGGCCATGCAGGCGGTGCCGAACAGCATCATGATGCGCGCGTCGACCTTGCCGCTGAGGCGCCCCACGATCATCATCGAGATCAGGGTGGCGAACCCGCGCGGGGCCATGATCACACTCGAAAACATCACCGGATAGCCCATCAGGTTCTGCAGCAGCGGCGGCAATAGCGCCAGACCGGAGAACAGCGTGATGCCCACCACGATCCAGGTCTCGACCGAGGCGAACCAGAAATTGTCCGCGCCCCGATCGAGCATCAGCTGCAGGGCGCCCACGCTCATGGCAAGCATGGCGAAGCCGAAGAAATCGAAGCGGCGTTTCTTGATGTCGGTGACGGGCATGAAGGCAAACAGCATGAAGGCCGCCGCAATACCCACCGGCAGGTTGATCAGGAACACCCAGCGCCAGTCGAAGCTTTCGGTCAGATAACCGCCCAGCGTCGGCCCGATGATGGGCGCGACCATGATGCCCATGCCGTAGATGGCCATGGCCTGGCCGATCTTTTCCTTGGGATTGATGTTGAGCAGCACGGTCTGGGCCAGCGGCGCGATGATGGCGCCGAACAGGCCCTGGATGACGCGAAAGATCACCATTTCGGGCAAGCTGCCGGCAATGCCGCATAGCGCCGAGGCGACGGTAAAGCCGATCACCGCGATCAGGAACAGGCGCTTCTGGCCAAGGCGGTCGGCCAGCCAGCCGGTGAGCGGCGTGGCGATGGCGGCCGCCACGATATAGGAGGTAAGTACCCAGGTGATCTCGTTCTGGGCCGCGCCCAGCGACGCCGCCATGTGGGGCAGCGCCACATTGGCGATGGTGGTGTCGAGCACCTGCATGATGGTGGCCAGCATCAGCGCAGCCGTCAGCAAGCCCTTGTTCTTGACCAGGATGGCTGGTGCCGAAATTGTCTGCGGTGTGCTACGGGCCATCTCGGCCTCCTGAAACGAGCGAAGCGGCTGGGCCGGGGCCCAGGGCCTACTTGCCCTGGAGCTTGTCCAGTGTGGAGCGGCCGGTATCGACGGTCACCATGGCGCTCATGCCCGTCTTGAGCATGGCATCCGAGGTTTCCGAAAGGGCGATGCGTACCGGCAGGCGCTGGACGACCTTGACCCAGTTGCCCGTGGCGTTCTGGGCCGGGATCAGCGCGAACTCGGAGCCGGTGGCAGCCCCGAAGCTCTCCACCGTGCCATGCATGGCTTCGCCATAGGCATCGACCTTGATCTCGACCGGCTGGCCGACCTTGAGTTCGGCAAGCTGGGTTTCCTTGAAATTGGCCTGGATCCAGGTGTTGTCGGTTTCCACCAGCGAGGCAATCATGGAGCCGGCGGCGATGAACTGCCCGACATTGAGGCTCGACACGTTGGACACGATGCCACCGGCGGGGGCGGTAACCGTGGTCTTGTCCAGATTGCGCTGGGCCTGATCCACGGCCGCCAGGGCGGCCAGCACGGCGGGATGCTCGTCGGTGGCAATCTGGGGGTCACCGGCAAGCGCCGCGGTGGCTGCGGCGATCTGCTGGCGGGCCAGATCGACGGCGCTCTGGGCCTGCTGCAGGGTCAGCTTGGAATCATCGAGCGATGAATCGGCGGTCACACCCTGGCTGACCAGGGCAGCCTTGCGATCGAAGGCAACCTGCTGGATTCCATCAAGGATATGGATCCGGATCTTGCCACGAGCATCGAAGACCTTATGTTTGTCTTTGATAACCTCAAGGATATTGATGATCGGGGCGTTCAGGCGCTGCTGCGTGAGGTGTCTTCTGAAGTGCTGGTAGTCGCCCTGAAGGGCGCTGATGATGCGGTTCAGGAAAAGATCTTCAAGAACATGTCCAAGCGCGCCGCCGAGTTGCTGCAGGATGACCTGGAGGTCAAAGGCCCGGTGAAGGTCAGTGATGTGGAATCTGCCCAGAAAGGCATTATTACCATTGCCCGTCGCATGGCCG
>CAXBKI010000156.1:0-6656 GCA_963975955.1 uncultured Devosia sp. | reverse complement strand
GTCGGGATCGGCCGATGCCTGCAGCTGGCCATAGAGCTCCATCTGCCGGCGCGCGGATTCCGGTGGCTCTTCGGGCTGAACCTGGGACGTCTCGGGATTGACGTCGAGGTACCATGCCGTCCATGCGGGCGCCCAATAATAGCTGTCATTATTGGAGGGGAACCACCAGCGGGGGTCGAGCACCACTTCCTGCCCGGCGCCGCCGCCACGCTCCCAGGCCACGCCTTCAAGTTCGCCGGCATCCTGCCGGGTCTGGATCAGCGTGCGATCGAGCGGCGTAGGCACCATGCGGATACCAACCTTTTCCCACTGTGCTGCGATCAGTTCGAGCGCATCGCCAAAGATCGGCACCGCGGCGCTATAGGCATAGCTGATCGCCAGCGGCTTGCCATCGGGTCGCAGCCGCATGCCATCGGCACCACGCTCGGGCAGCACCTTGTCCAGATGCTGGTTGGCGAGCTCCACATCGTATTCGGTGTACTGCTTGGCGAGCTTTTCGTTGTAATAGACCGAGCCCGGCATCACCGAGGTCTGGGCAACCTCGCCCTGCCCGATCCACACAACGTCAAGAATCTCGGCGCGGTCCATGCCATATGACAGGCCGATGCGGAAATCCTTGCTCTGGAACAGGTCCCGCAGCACCGGATCGCGATGGTTCAGGTTGAACATCATGATCATGTAATTGGGACTGGCAGGGGTTTCCTCGAAGAATTCGTAACCGCCGCGTTCCCGACCTTCGTACAGCACCGGCCGATTGGCTGGCGTTGCCAGGCTGCGATCCTGGAAGTCGATCTCGCCTGCCAGGGTCTTGGTGACCAGCACCTGCGGGTCGGACAGGATGTCGAAGGTGCGCGTGTCGATATAGGGTAGCTGATTGCCCTCGGTATCGACCTTCCAGTAGTAGGGATTGCGCTCGGCGCTGGCACGCGAGGCGTCGCCCGAGCCATAGCCGGTGGTGAACACCCAGGGATTGACTGTCGGCACATCCGGATTGGTCCAGAAATTGGCCTTGCTGGTCAGCAGTCCCACCCAGTCGGCCTGACCGGACGCGCTGATCTCCGCATCGATGTCCTGGCTGTAATTGGGGTGGAACTGCTCGAGATAATGGCGCGGATAGCGGACCACGGCATTGTCCAGCGGCCGGGCCGTGGCCAGATATTGCAGGAACAGGCCCTTGGGATTGGCGAAGGTGAACTTGAAGGTCACGTCGTCGATCATCTCGAAGGCGACGGGCGACCCATCGGTATTGATGAACGGCTCCTGCGCCGAAGGCGTGAACTGCGGGTTGAGGAACAGGTCCTCGTACCAGAACCGGATATCGTCAGCGGTGAACGGCGCGCCGTCACTCCAGCGCATGCCCTCGCGCAGCTTGAAGGTGAACGTGGTCGCGTCCTCGCTCACGTCGACGGACTCGGCGATGTTGGGAATGACCTCCGTCCAGTCCGGGCTCCAGCGCATCAGGTTTTCGTAGGACAGCGTCCGCAAGATCCAGCCGTCATCGGAGCCGCCCATCAGGGCGGAATGCCAGTTGCCGCCAAAGTCGCCCACACGATCCACGGGCGTCACCACCAGTGGCTGGGACGGAATGCGTTCCTCGAGCGGCGGCAGTTCCCCGGCTGCAACCATTTCCTCAAGCATCGGAGATTCACCGGCCATGGCGGCGACGGTGAGAATGGCGCTCGCAATTCCTGCCAGAGCGCCGGCGCGCAATGCGCTGAGCACAGATGTCATATCAGTCCCTCCCTTGTTTTCAGGACCAGGCGGAAACGGGCAATCTGCGCGCGCTCCACCGGCGGCGGCCGCTGCGCAATGGCGCCGCGAACCGCAGGAGTTACCCTATTAGCATCTTGTCAGTTTTTCAATGCAGGCTGTACAAAATTGTAAAAATAAGTTCTTTTTACGAAATACGCATTTGAAATCAAACACTTACTCTATCAGCGTAAATTCACACCAGCTGCCAGTGATTGGTGGAGATACGGCACCGCAGCAGATGGCCGCGCATGGCCTCCCTTGCCGCCTCGCAATCCTGGTCGACAATAGCCTCGAAGACCAGACGATGTTGTTCGTTGATGGCAGCGATCTTCTCGGCCGTTTTCAGGCCGGATGTGGTGCGCGCGTAGAGCATGCCCTCGAAAATCGTCGCCTTGAGCGATTGCAGCACGCTGACATAATAGTCGTTGTGCGAGGCCCTGGCGACGCACATATGGAACTCGAAATCCTCGTTGAGCCCGGGCTGCCCGTTATATTGCAGCTCTTCCATCTGCCGCATCGTGGCGGACAGGGAAACCAGATCCGCCGCCGTTCGCTGCCGCGCAGCGGCTGCGGCAGCCTCCCCTTCGATACCCATTCGGAACTCGAAGCAGCTTTTTCCTGATTGCACGTCAAAAGACGAAATCGCGATCATTGATGCTCCTCCACATCAAGGCAGCGCCCGTATTGGACATTAGGGAAACCATAACACGCCCGGTACTTCAGGCAATGTCAAAGCCCCTCTTCTCCGACCTGTCCGGTCATCAATTTCGCGCGCGCCCATTGCAGGTGGCGGCGCATTGCTTCGCGGGCCGCATCGGCGTCGCGCGCGGCAATCGCCTCAACGATCGCGGCGTGATGTTCCTGGACGGAACCCAGGAAATCGCCCTGTCCCGCCCCAAAGGTCCAGGTGATCCCGAGACCGAACATGATGTGCGAGCGCAGCGATTCCAGGCTGTTGAGGTAGAACGGGTTTCCCGACGCCGCCGCGACGGCCCGGTGAAAGTCGTAATCCCCCTCAGGCAGGGAGCCGCCCCGGCCCAATCGGGCAGCGACCTCTCGCAGTGTGGCGAGCTGCTGCTCGGTGTGCCGCCGCGCCGCAATGGCGGCAGCCTCTCCCTCGATCCCCTCCCGGAAATTGAGGAACGAGTCCAGGTCGGCAACACTGGTCAGCGGCGGAAACTGCACCTGCGGTTCGCTCACCGCAGGCACAACGCCGGGCTGGATGAAACTGCCCGATCCCTGGCGCGATGACACCAGGCCGTCATCGCGCAGCGCCGCCAGCGCCTGGCGCACGACGGGCCGGGAGACGTTGAACTGCTTGCAGAGTTCGGCTTCCGAGGGGAGCCGCGAGGAAGGCGTCCACTTGCCCTGCATGATGAGGGCGCGCATTTCGCCATACACCACGCCTGATAGGCCCTGATGAGCGCCTGCCGCTCTGGTCTCTTCCTGAATGGGCAACAGCTTACCTCAAACTTGTTCAGCGGGACTGTGCCCGTCTGACGCACTTTTTACAACAAGGGAAATCAAAAATATCAACTTCCGTCGCCCATAGGCGGCTCTTCACGTGCATCAGCCCAAAACAAGCCGCCCCGGCAGCCCTTTCCGGGAAAACGGAGCACAAGAGAAGCAACAAACTTGTTATAGCTGACTTAATTTGTTATTCGACTGCCACAACAAATTTGCAAAGCGCGTTAGTGAGGGAGGCTGCATCGTGGCAACGATCGGATTTATCGGCTTGGGGACCATGGGCCGACCAATGGCCGAGCGCCTTATCGAAGCTGGTCACAAACTGCAGATCAATCGGGTCAAGCCGCATTCCCAGTATCTGGTGGACAAGGGGGCACAGGCCGTCGATACGCCCGCGGCCGCTGCGCGCGGCGCCGATATCGTCATTGTCATGGTGCCCGATACGCCCGATGTGGAGGCGGTGCTGTTCGGACCAGGCGGCGCGGCGTCCGGGCTGGCCAGCAATGCCTTGCTGATCGACATGAGCTCGATTGCCCCGGTGGCCACCCGCGAATATGCCGAACGTATCCAGAAAGGCGGCGCCCGCTACCTCGACGCGCCGGTTTCCGGTGGCGAAGTCGGCGCCAGGGGCGGCACATTGACGATCATGATCGGCGGCGCGCCGGAGGATGTCGAACGCGCCCGGCCGATCTTCGAAGTGCTTGGCAAGAACATAACCCATGTCGGTCCGGTCGGCTGCGGCCAGGTGGTCAAGGTCGCCAACCAGATCATTGTCGGCCTGACCATCGAATGCGTCGGCGAAGCTTTCCTGCTGGCGGAGCGCGCCGGCGTCGACCTGGGCATCCTCAAGACGGCCCTGATGGGCGGCTTTGCGCAGTCTCGGATCCTGGAACTGCACGGCCAGCGGATGATCGAGGACGCCTTTGAGCCCGGCTTTGCACTCAGGCTGCACCGCAAGGATCTGAACATTGCCCTCGAAACAGCCCGAAATCTGGACATTTCCCTGCCCAACACCGCCGGCACCGTTCAGCTGATGAACGCCGCGCTGTCGCGCGGTCTGGGCGGCAAGGACCATTCGATCCTGTTCCAGGCCCTGGGCGATATCTCGCCGGGATGAGTGCGAAATCGGCCGATCCGAAGCTGCCGCCACAGAGCGGCGCCGGAGAGGCTGGTGAGGCAGCCGCGCGGTTGCAGCGCGGCGGAGAGAAGATGCGGAGGAGGAATCTTGACTCAAGCGAACCCGACCCTGGTGAGCCCGTTGCATAGCGGAGGACGCCGACGTGACTGATCATGGCGCGGTCGCGCCCCTTGCCGTTCCCGGGAAAGCGCCTCGCTCGCGCCATCGGCAGAATCTTGAGGCCTATCTGTTCCTGCTGCCCTGGTTCGGCGGCATCATCGCGCTGACGGCCGGTCCGCTCATCGCCTCGCTCTACCTCTCCTTCACCGATTTCGACATGTTGCGCACGCCCAACTGGGTGGGCCTGACCAATTTCGTCGACATGTTCAGCTTCGACCCGCGCTATCGCAAGGCGTTGCAGGTCACCTTCATCTACGTGCTGTTCGGTGTGCCGCTGAACCTGATCTTTGCCCTGGCCATCGCCGTGCTGCTCAATCAGAAAGTGCGTGGGCTCGGGCTGTTCCGCGGCATCTATTATCTGCCGTCGCTGCTTGGCGGCAGCGTGGCCGTTGCGGTGATGTGGCGCCAGATTTTCGGCGGCGAGGGCGTTGTCAATCAGGGGCTGAGCCTGATTGGAGTGAATGCCCCGAACTGGATTTCGACCCCGCAATACGCGCTCTACACCCTGATCCTGCTGCATGTCTGGCAGTTCGGCTCGGCCATGATCATCTTCCTGGCCGGCCTGCAGCAAGTGCCCAAGGAACTCTACGAGGCGGCCGAAATCGACGGTGCCAGCACGTGGCAGAAGTTCGTCAATGTCACGGTTCCGATGATCACCCCGGTGATCTTCTTCAACCTGGTGCTGGGCGTGATCAACTCGTTCCAGGCCTTCACCTCCGCCTATATCGTCAGCGGCGGCAGCGGCGGGCCAGCGGATTCAACGCTGTTCTACACGCTCTACCTCTACCAGGAAGGCTTCACCAGTTTCCGCATGGGCTACGCCTCGGCCATGGGCTGGGTGCTGCTGCTGATCATCGCCTCCTTTACCGCCCTCAACTTCTGGGCGTCCCGTCGCTGGGTCCATTACGGAGACGAGAAATGACCATGACCGCCTTGGCGCCTGCGCCCCGCCGGAAACCGCTCTCGCTATCGAGGGCGATCACCTATGCCATCCTGATCGGCGGCGCCGTCCTCATGATCTATCCGCTGCTCTGGATGCTGATGAGCTCGATCAAGTCAGACCAGGAAATCTTCAGCAATCCGGCGGCCCTGCCGACCCATTTCGACCTCGGCAACTACTTCTCGGGCTGGTTCGCGACCAATCCGAGCTTCACCCAGTACTATATCAATTCCTTCATGATCTGCCTGGGCGCAGTCATCGGCAATGTCCTGGCGTGTTCGCTGACGGCCTATGCCTTTGCGCGGCTGGAGTTCCCGTTCAAGCGCACGCTCTTCACCATCATGCTGCTGACGCTGATGCTGCCATCGCATGTGCTGCTGATCCCGCAATATGTCATGTTTGCCCGCATGGGCTGGGTCAACACCTACCTGCCCCTGATCGTGCCGAAATTCCTGGCGACCGATGCGTTCTTCATCTTCCTGATGGTGCAGTTTATCCGGCGCATTCCGCGTGAACTCGACGAGGCAGCCACCATTGACGGGTGCAGCACGTTCCGGATCTTCACCAGCATCATTTTCCCCCTGATGCAGCCGGCGCTGATCACCACGATCATCTTCACCTTCATCTGGACCTATAACGACTTCTTCTCGCAGCTGATCTACCTGACATCGCCGGGGTCCCTGACCGTGCCGGTTGGCCTGCGCACGCTGGTCGATTCCTCGGGCGGGGCCTATGGGCAGCTGCTGGCCATGTCGGCGCTGAGCCTAATTCCAACATTTATCATGTTCCTGATCTTCCAGCGCCGGCTGGTGGAAGGAATTGCGACTTCGGGGCTGAAGGGCTGACCATAACAGCTTCCCCCCGCCAACCGCCTGCCGGGCAGGCATTTCGGAGGAGTGGACAATGACTAGGAAACTTGAGCTGTCACGCCGCAGCGTTCTTCTGGGTGGTACTGCCGCCCTGGGCGCCCTGGCTTTGGGCACCGCAGGCGCGCGGGCGCAGACGGGCCCGGTGCGGTTCGGCATTTTCGGCAATGCCGAGAAGCTGGAAATCCGTGGTAAATCGGTGGCGCGCTATGCCGAGCTGCATCCCGACATCACCGTCGTCTACGAGGGTGTCCCCAGCGATGCCTGGCCGGACAAGATCGCGGCCATGGTGGCCGGTGGCAATGCGCCCGATGTCATCACGTTGAGCAGCGGC
>CAXBKI010000155.1:0-6660 GCA_963975955.1 uncultured Devosia sp. | reverse complement strand
GACGCCAGCGTCGGCGATGCCCGCTGTGGCGTCGGCCTGGCGACCCCCACCCTGCAGGGCTTTGCCACGGTGACGGCGCTGGATGATCCGTTCCGGGCCGTGGTGAGCGGATTGGAGGGATTTGCCGAGGGCTGGTTCAGCTTTGGCGCGGCACGGTGGAGCGATGGCCGGCGCAATGGGCTGGCAGATGCCGTGGTCAGTCATGCCCGACAGGGCAATGGCGACATCCTCGCCTTTTCCGCCAAGATTGGCGACTGGGTCACCGTGGGCGACACGCTCAGCGTGACGGCAGGGTGTGACCGCCGCTTTGTCACCTGCAAGGCCAAATTCGCCAATGCCGTCAATTTCCGCGGCTTTCCGCACATTCCCGGCAGCGATTACGTGCTGCGCCATCCACGCAATGGCGACGCGCTCGATGGCAAGGCGGTGGTGCCGTGAACCCCGACGATGTGGTGGCGGCAGCCAGGCAGTTCTTGGGCACGCCCTATCGGCACCAGGCCGCCACGATTGGCGCAGGCTGCGATTGCCTGGGCCTGCTGCGCGGCGTCTGGCGGGCGCTCTATGGCGCCGAACCGATGGCCGTGCCGCCCTATCGTGCCGACCTGCGCGATCCGCTCAATGCCGGGGCGCTGCAGGCGGCGGCCGAGCAGCTGTTGCTGGCCGAGACCGGGCCGCTGGCGGCAGGGCAGGTCCTGCTGTTCTGCCTTGGCAATTTTCCGCCCAAGCATTGCGGCATTCTGGTGAGCCCGACCCGGTTTATTCATGCCCAGGAACGCCTGGGAGTGGTCGAGGCCAATCTGACCGAGGCCTGGGCGCGCCGGGTGGCGGGGCGGTTCAGTTTTCCTGCCGCCCCACAGCGTTGACCTAAAACCGGTCGCATTCTGCAAAGGCCCTCACCGACGCGTGTCGAGCTCTCCAATAGGGAGAGGTGAAGCGAGCGCGAACGACGAAGGATTTTACCATGGCCACTCTTGCACTTTCGCTGGCCGGACAGGCCGTTGGCGGCCTGGTCGGCGGACCGATTGGCGCCACTATCGGCCGGGCGCTGGGCGCCCTGGCGGGCAGCGCCATCGACAGCACGCTGTTTGGCGAAAAGGCCGCCGAGCTGCGCTACGCCGATATTCGCCTGCAGGGGTCGAGCGAGGGCGGGGCCGTGCCGCGCCTGTTCGGCTGGAGCAGGCTGTCGGGCAATATCATCTGGGCGCGCGACCTCGAATTGCTCCGCACCGAGACGAGCGGCGCCAAAGGTTTTGGCGGCGGCGGCACCAGCCAGACCGAGGACGAAGTGGGCGCCAGCTTCGCGGTGGCGTTTTGCGAGGGGCCGGTCCACCGTTTGGGCCGCATCTGGGCCGATGGGCAATTGCTCGATCCCGCGGGACTGACTCTGCGGTTCTATCGCGGCACGGAGGACCAGCTGCCCGATGGCCTGATCGAGGCCACCCAGGGTGTCGCGCCCGGCTATCGCGGGCTTTGCTACCTGGTGGTGGAACTGCTGCCGCTGAGCAAATTCGGCAACCGCATTCCCCAGCTCTCGGTCGAGATCTGCCGCGTCGTCGGCGACCTTGAGCCCGATATTCGCGCTGTCACCGTGATCCCGGGCGCCACTGAATTCGGCTATGACCCGACGCCCCGCGTGCGGCTTGCCGGACCGGGCGCGAGCGTGGGCGAGAACACGCATGTGTTCTCTCACATCAGCGACTGGAGCTGGTCGATCAATGAGCTGACGGCGCTGTGCCCGAACCTGAAACATGTCGCGCTGGTGGTGGCCTGGTTCGGCAATGACCTGCGCTGCGAACACTGCGCCATCACCCCCCGGGTCGAGGGCGCCTCCCGCCCCATGCTCGATACCGACTGGTCGGTGGCGGGGCTGACGCGCGCCGAGGTGCCCGTGGTCTCCAGCCATGGTGGCAGCGCGGCCTATGGCGGCACGCCATCCGACAGCGCCGTGCTTGCCGCCATTGCCGACCTCAAGGCGCGCGGCCTTGCGGTGACGCTCTATCCGCTGATCATGATGGACATTCCGGCAGGCAACGGCCTGCCCAACCCCTATGGCGGAAGCGGGCAGGCGGCCTATCCCTGGCGCGGGCGGATCAGCTGCCACCCGGCGCCCGGCCAGCCGGGCTCGCCCGACCAGAGCGCTGCGGCGGCGACGCAGATCGCCGGGTTCGCCGCGCGTTTCCGGCAGATGGTGCTGCACTATGCGGGCCTGGCCGCGGCGGCGGGCGGGGTCGATGCGCTGATCATCGGTTCGGAAATGGTCGGCCTGTCGACGGTGCGCGGCAGCGCCGACAGCTTTCCCTTTGTCAGCGCGCTGGTGAGCCTGGCCGCTGACGTGCGGGCCGTGGTGGGGCCGGCCACCAGGCTGACCTATGCGGCCGACTGGAGCGAATATTCGGGATACCAGCCGGCTGGCGAGAAGTTCTTCCATCTCGATCCGCTCTGGGCCAGTCCCCATGTCGATGCCGTGGGCATCGACAACTACATGCCGCTCGCCGACTGGCGCGACGGCGTCGGACACCAAGACGCCAGCCTGTCGGCCAGCGGCCATGACCTGGACTATCTGGCGAGCAATATCGCGGGAGGAGAGGGCTTTGACTGGTACTATGCCAGCCCGGACGACCGCCTGCACCAGGTTCGCACGCCCATCACCGATGGCGCCCATGGCGAGCCCTGGATATGGCGCTACAAGGACATCGCCAGCTGGTGGGGCCAGCCCCATCACGACCGGCCCGGCGGAGTGCGCAAGGCCAGCCCGACCGCCTGGGTGCCGGGCTCAAAGCCGGTATGGTTCCCCGAACTCGGCTGCGGCGCTGTCGACAAGGGCGCCAACCAGCCCAACATCTTTGGCGACGACAAGAGCGCCGAGAGCGGACGGCCGTATTTTTCAAACGGCATGTCCGATGCGCTGATCCAGCGTCAGGTGCTGCGGGCGCATCAGGCGCACTGGCGCAGCGAAGTGCACAATCCGCCCGGCATGGTCGATATCGACCGCATCTATCACTGGACCTGGGATGCGCGGCCCTATCCAGCCTTTCCGGCACTGACCGGCATCTGGTCGGACGGGGTGAACCACCGCAACGGTCACTGGCTGACGGGACGTCTCGGCGGCCTTGCCAGCGACGAGCTGGCGGTGGCCATTGCGGCCGAACACGGCGTCAGCCTGACCGCAGATCCGGCGCTGCCGTTCATCAGTGGCTATAGCCTGAGCAGCGCCACCACGGCGCGCGAGGCGCTTGAGCCGGTGCTGGCCAGCACCGGGCTGGGGCTGCGCAATCGGCCCGGCGGCCTGCATCTGGGCCAGGCGCAGCGGCAGCAGGTCACGGCGCTCGATCCGCAGGCGCTGGCGCAGGGCGACGATCACACGCTGTCGCGACGGCGCGGCGACCCCGCCGAAGTGCCCGGTCGGCTGGCGCTGAGCTTTGTCGATCGCGAGCGCGACTATCTGACCGGCACCGTCACGGCGGTGACGCGGGCCGAGGGGCCACTATCGGGCGAAACGGTGGCGCTGGTGCTCGATGGCGCTGCCGCTCGCCTGGCGGCCGAGCGCCTGCTCGACGGTCAGAGCGCGCGGCGCGAAACCATCGAATTTGCCCTGCCGCAAGCGCAATTGGCGCTGGAGCCCGGCGATCTGGTCGAGCTGACCGGCCTGGCCGAGGGGCCCTTCGAAATCGCCGAGATTCGCGATGGCCAGACGCGCCGGGTGACGGCGCATACGCTGCTCGCGCACAGGGCCAGTGCCGTGGGTGGCGACCGGCCGGTGCGCGGCGGCAGCAGCACAGCGGTGCGCGCGGTGCCGGTGGTATCGATGGCCCATCTGCCACCGCTGCCGGCGGAGCCGACGCGCTCGCGTCTGGCAATGGCGGGCTATGCCCATCCCTGGTCCGGGCCGCTGCAGATTGCCGATGCCGCGACCGGCGCCACCGTACTGGCGCTGGAACAGCGGGGCCTGCTGGGCGAACTCGTCACCAGCCTGGGCGGCGGGCCGACAGCGGTCTGGGACCGGGCCAACAGCGTGGACGTCATGCTCTATGCCGGCCATCTGGCGTCAGTCGAAACCCTGGCTGTCCTGGCCGGCAGCAATCGACTGGCCATTGAGGGCGACGCCGGCCAATGGGAGGTAGTCGGGTTTGCCGGCGCCAGCCTGATCGCGCCGGGCCACTATCGGCTGCACGATCTGCTGCGCGGGCTCGAAGGCACGGCGCGGCCGCCGCGTCATGCTGCTCGACAGCCGCGTGCGCACGCTCGCCCTGGAGCCGGCCTGGCTGGGCGAGACGCGCGGCTTTATGGCCTATGCCGGCAGCGCCGATCTCACCGGCACCGCTCTGGCGCTGACGATGGCGCCAGCGCCGGCCCTGCCATTGCCGCCGGTGCATCTGAGAGCCACCCGTGGCGAGAATGGCGACATTGCCCTGCGCTGGGTGCGCTGCAGCCGCGCCGATGGCGATGGATGGGGCATTGCCGAGCCGCCGCTCGAGCATGTTCCCGAGAGCTATCAGGTGACCATTCTGGAGGGCGCCGAGGTCCGGCGCGTCATCGAGGCTACACAGCCCGGCGCTGCCTATAGCCACGCCGAGCAGATCGCCGACTTCGGCAGTCAGCCCGGCGGCTTCAGCTTTCAGATCGCCCAGCTCAGCCCGGTCCTGGGACCGGGCCACCCTGCGACAGGAGTATTCAATGGCTAGGACCCGCTTTGCGATCTGCCTTGAGGCGGTGCTGCAGCACGAGGGCGGCTATGCCGACCATCCCAGCGATCCGGGTGGCGCTACCAATATGGGGATCACCCGCAAGACTTTGGCACGCTGGCGGCAGGTCTCGCCCTGGTGGGCACTCCCCAAGAGCGATGTGCGGGCACTGCAGCGCAGCGAGGCCGCACGCATCTATCGTGCCGGCTACTGGCTGCGGGTCAGGGCTGACCAGATGCCGCCCGGGCTTGATCTGGCGTTGTTTGATTTTGCCGTCAATTCGGGCCCCGATCGCGCCATCCGCGCGCTGCAAAGCCTGCTGGATGTTCGCGTCGATGGCGCCGTCGGCCCGCTGACCCTGGGCGCGATCCACAGCCGGATCACCCGGGAGAGCGCCGCCGGGCTGATCAATGCGCTGTGCGATCGGCGGCTGTCATTCCTGACCCGGCTGGCCAGCTTTGCCGTGTTCGGCAAGGGCTGGTCGACAAGGGTAACCGCTATCCGCCAGGCCGCGCTGGCGGCAGCTGGCGCGTCTGCAACTTCCTCATCCCCAACCAAACGGAGCACAACCATGGAAATCCTCAACGGCTACAAGACCTATATCACCGCCGCCATCATGCTGCTGGCAGGGCTGGCGCAAATCCTCGGCATCGACCTGCCGACACTCGATGGCGGCTCGGCCGGTCATCTCGTCATGGAAGCGCTGGCGGTGATCTTCCTGCGCAAGGGATTGAAGGGAGATCTCGGCAAGGCTTGATGGCCCGGAGGTTGCATCTGCCAGGTCCATGCTGATATTAGGAGATGCAAGGCTCAGCCAGCGGTCGTGAGCATGTTCATGCCCATTGTCCGGTGCACTGAGCCGTCAAATTGTCGACTGGGTGGGGCGATCACCGGCTATTGCGTGCACGCGAAAGGACCGGCAGCCGGGTATCATTTGCCCGGACCGGTCACAGCAGGAAGAGGAGACTCCAGGGCGGGCCGGATTGTCCGGGGCCTTTTCGAAAGACTGCCCCATTCATGTCCCATTCAGCTAGCCTGCCATAGATTGCTGCCATGAAAACACCGCTCGCAAAATACCTCGCCCCCATTGCCGTGTCGCTGAGCCTGGTCCTGGCCGCAAGCGGCGCGGCCAATGCAGCCTGCCTGGATAATCGTCAGATCCAGGAAGCGGTGTCTTCCGGGCAGATCAAGTCGCTCGATGCCGTGTTGGCATCCGCCGGCATAGACGGCAGTGCCAAAATCCTCAATGTTGCCGTGTGCGACGAGGGCGGGGGGCTGGTCTACCATATCGGCGTGCTGACCGCCGCGGGTGAAGCCCAGAACCTGGTTCTGTCCGCGCAATAATACCAACACTGCACCCGGGGGCCGGTCCATGCGCATTCTCGTTGTCGAAGACGACGTCAATCTCAATCGTCAACTCAAGGAAGCGCTGACCGAAGGCGGCTATGCCGGCGACGTCGCCTTTGATGGCGAGGAGGGGCATTTCCTCGGCGACACCGAGCCCTATGACGCCATCGTTCTCGATATCGGCCTGCCGCAGATGGATGGCCTGTCCGTGCTGGAAAACTGGCGGCGTGCGGGCAGAACCACGCCCGTTCTGCTACTCACCGCACGCGACCGCTGGAGCGACAAGGTACAGGGCATCGATGCCGGCGCCGACGACTATGTCGCCAAGCCCTTTCACATGGAAGAAGTGCTGGCCCGCATCCGCGCGCTGGTTCGCCGCGCGGCCGGCCTGGCCTCCAACGAGATCGTGGCCGGGGCAGTGCGGCTGGACGCGCGCTCGGGCAAGGTCACCGTCGAGGGGCAGTCGGTGAAACTGACCAGCCACGAACTGCGCCTGCTCACCTATCTGATGCATCACAAGGGCAAGGTCATTTCGCGCACTGAACTGACCGAGCACCTGTACGACCAGGATTTCGACCGCGACAGCAACACCATCGAGGTGTTCGTCGGACGCCTGCGCAAGAAACTGCCC
>CAXBKI010000154.1:0-6676 GCA_963975955.1 uncultured Devosia sp. | reverse complement strand
TGCCCTTGTTATAGCTGACCGGTCCGGTGATGTGGCAGTTGCGGATCCCCATATGCGCGAGCGTCGCGCTGGCGCTCGCGGCGCCAACGGCCTGGACGCGGGCAATCAGATCGGCAGAGGGGCGGATGATCTTGGCGATGTCGGTCATATCGGTTTCCTCGGTGGGCGTGGCCTGTCAGATGCGCATCGTGCCGCCCGCACGGCGCGGTCATGATGTCGGTGATTTCTGCGTCACGCTGCTGTCAACGCCATGGTGGTGACAGCGTCAAACAGATGCAGGCGATCCTGGTCGAACTCGATCCAGACCATCTCGTCCGGCCTGACAACGACACTGGGATCCAGGCTGATATTGACCACGGCGCCGTTGATGAACACCTGGGCGAAGGTGATGTCCCCGGTGGGTTCCACGGTATAGACCTTGCCGGGAACCGAGCCTGCCACGGCAGATTTGTGCAGCTTGAGGGTCGAGTGCCGTGCGCCCAGCACGACCTGTCTGGTGCTTGAGGCGGCGGCTTTGCGTGCATTGAGCGGCGACATTGGCAGCTCCCAGCCCTCGGGACTTGTGAGGGCTGTCTCGCCCCCCTTGCTCGTCACATCGAGCGGGATCAGGCTCATCGCCGGGCTGCCGACAAAGCTTGCCACGAAGGTGTTGACCGGGTTGGCAAAGACATTGGCCGGAGTGTCGTATTGCTGCAGCAGGCCGCCATTCATCACCGCCATCTTGTCGGCCATGGTGACTGCTTCGAGCTGGTCGTGGGTGACATAGACCACGGTGGCGTGCAGGTCCTGGTGGAAACGCTTGAGTTCGCTGCGCATCTGTACGCGCAGCTTGGCGTCAAGATTGGAAAGCGGCTCGTCCATCAGGAAGGCGCGCGGGGCGCGAACCAGTGCCCGCCCCAGGGCGACGCGCTGCTGCTGCCCGCCCGACAGTTCGCGCGGCTTGCGCTCGAGCAAATGGGTGATGTCGAGCACCTTGGCTGCGGCCTGTACCTTGGCGTCGATATCGGGTCTGGCCAGCTTGCGCATCTGCAGCGGGAAGGCGAGATTGTTGAACACGGTCTTGTTGGGGTAGAGCGCGTAATTCTGGAACACCATGGCGATGTCGCGGTCCTTGGGGTCCAGATCATTGACGAGGCGATCGCCGATGTGGATGTCGCCGCCGGACATGGGGATCAATCCGGCGATCAGATTGAGAGTGGTGGTCTTGCCGCAGCCCGAGGGGCCGACCAGCGCCACGAACTCGCCGTCGGCGACCGTGAACGACACATTGTTGACGGCGTAGATCGAGCCGTAATTCTTGACGACATCCTTGAGGACCACCTCGGCCATCCCACTCTCCTAATGTTTGACGGCGCCTTCGGTGAGGGCACGCACGAAGTATTTCTGCAGCACGAGAAACAGCACCACGACCGGCACGCTCATCAGGAATGTCGCCGCCATCAGTCCCGGCCAGTCGGTGGCAAATTCGGTGAAGAAGCGCTGGATGCCCACCGGCAGGGTCATGGCGTCCTGCTTGGACAGGAAGGTGTAGGCGTAGACATATTCATTCCACGCTCCGATGAACGAGAAGATCGAGGTGGCAATGATGCCCGGTGAGCTGAGCGGCATGACGATGAACAGAAATGCCTGGAACCGGGTGGCGCCATCGATGCGGGCGGCCTGTTCGAGCTGGATCGGGATATTGTCGAAAAATCCCTTGAGCAGCCAGATCGACAGCGGCAGGCCGAAGGTCAGATAGGTCAGGATCAGCGAGCCATGCGTATTGACCAGTCCCAGCCAGCGCATCAGCAGGAACAGCGGCATCAGGAACACCACGGCCGGGAACATGTTGCGCAGCAGCACCGAAAAGAACAGGAAGGTGCGACCCGGAAAGCTGAAGCGCGAGAAGGCATAGGCTGCCGGCACTGCCACGAGGACGCCCAGAATGGTGGTAGCCAGCGATACGTAAAAGCTGTTCCAGAAGTAGCGCAGGAATTCCTGCCCCGTACTGCCGCTGGGGTCGAGCAGCTTGGTGTAGTTCTGCAGCGTCGGTTCGGTCGGCCACCATTGCGGCGGGTACTGCATGGCCGCAAATTGCGACTTGATCGATGTCAGCACCATCCAGACCATCGGCAGCACCGTGAACAGCAGCAGCAAGATGAGGAAGATCCTGCCGGCCCAGCGCCAGGGGTCGGTTTTCGCGCGCGGGCGACGGGTAGGGGTTGCGATGGTCATTTCGCCCTCGCTTCGTCACCGCGGGTGAGCGCTCGCACGTAGAAATATCCCATTGTCATCATCACGATGAACAGGATCACCGAATAGGCCGAGGCAAGCCCGTAGCGCTGCCGCCCGAAGGCGATGGTGTAGATCTGGGTGATCCAGATGTCCGACGCCCCGGCGGGGCCGCCGCTGGTCATGATCCAGGGGATGATGAACGAGTTGAAATTGGCCACCATCAGCAGCAGCACGGTGACCATCGATACGCCTTTCAGGTGAGGGACGGTGACATGCCAGAAGCGCTGCCAGGCATTGGCGCCGTCAACCTGGGCGGCGCGCAGCAATTGTTCGGGGACAGTCTGCAGCCCGGCCATCAGCATGATCATGGCAAAGGAGAATTCCTTCCAGATATTGACCACGATCAGCGAGGGCAGCACGGTGTGGATGTTGTCGATGAAATTGATCGGCCGGTCGGTAAAGCCCAGCTGTACGGAGAGGGCGCCGATCACGCCGAAGTCGGAGTGGTAGAGCCACTTCCAGACATAGGAGGCAGCCACGGCGCTCACCACATAGGGAATGAGCAGTACCGCCCGCAGCACGCCTCGCCCGACAAATTCCCGGTGCAGCGACAGCGCGGCGCCCAGCCCCAGCAGGAATGAAAACAGCGTGGACGCGACTGTCCAGATCACGGTGTTGACTGTCACCTCGCGGAAGGAGGCGCTGGTCAGGATCCGGGCATAATTGTCCAAGCCGGTGAACACCTTGTCCTTCATCTGAAGGTTGGCTGGTGTGTTGAAGAAGCTGAGCTCGACCGTGTAGTAGATTGGGTAGGCGATCACGATCATCATCACGATCAGCGCCGGCAACACGTACAGATAGTCTGCGCGATGGTCGAACACGCGTTGCAGCAGTCCGCTGCCCCGGGCCGTGATGATTTGCGTCGGTTTCGCAACCGAATGCTCTGTGGTTCTGCTCACGGCAAGACCTCGTCGCTGATACATTGGAGACCGGCAGCCTGGGCTGCCGGCCAGTTCGCGGGGCGCTACATGCCGCTGAGCAGCTCTTCGACTTTCCTGGCGGCGTCGTCGGTTGCTTCATCAACGGTCATCTTGCCGGTCAGTGCGTTCTGCAGCATGTCGGGCACGATGATGTTCATGATCTCGGTGGCCTCCGGGATCACCGGGAAGGGGATGCCGCTGGGCAGCATGGAGGTGGTGACGTCGAGGAACTTGATGGTGTCCAGACGCTCTTTCATCCACTTGGTCTTGAAGCCCTCCAGATTGCCGGGGTTCGAGCCGGTCCAGGCCAGCTTGGTCGACCATTCCGGGCTGTTCCAGAAGCAGGCAAAGGCCTTGGCCGCCATCTCGTCAAAGCCCCCATCCACATACTCATCCTTGATGAAATGCATGTTGGAGCCGCCGAACACCACGGCGCGGCGCGCCGGACCTTCCGGGATCAGGCCATAGCGCATATTGGCCACCACCGCATCGGCCACCGGCTTGTCGGCGCCTGTCGCCTTGCCCGACAGGTCCACCATCTTGGCGTATTCCGACGGATGGGCGATCATCATCGCCACTTGCCCGGCGATGAATGGCTGCTGGTTTTCGTTCTGGGTATTGGTCAGGGCGGACACCGGCACGGACTGGTCGCGCACATACATGTCATAGGCTGCCTGCACGGCGGCCTTTGAGCCGGCATTGTTCAGCTCGATGGTGCTGTAGGTCGGGTTGTCGCTGGCCTCATCGAGTGCGCCGCCGCCATAGGCCCATAGCGTGGGCATGAAGCGGAACGGGGTATTGCCGGCGTTCTGCTTGGCTACCAGGCCATAGCCGGCAATGCCGAGCTCGTCGTGGATCTGCTTGGAATAGGCGACCACGTCGTCCCAGGTCGCCGGTGGATGCTCGGGATCCAGGCCTGCCCGCTTGAAGATGTCGGCATTCCAGATGAATGCCATGGTCTCGTTATTGGTGGGAATGCCGTAATACTTGCCTTCATAGGCGACCGACTTCATCGCGCCTGGCCAGAAATTGGCAGTGTCGTAGCCGACATCCTCTGGCCTGAGCTCCTGAAAATATCCCTTCGAGGCAAATTCGATGCCGCCCAGGATCTGCAGGCGCAGCACCATCGGCCCGGCATTGCCCAGCAGGGCCGTGCGCAGCTTGTCGAGCAGTACGTTGTAGTCGATGTTCTGGGCGTCGGTCTCGATATTGGGGTAGGTGGCTTTCCAGGCGGCCCAGAAGTCGTCATTGATCTTGCGCTCGATATCGGGCGAGGCATCATTGGGGCCGGTCCACCAATAGCTCAGATGGCCCTTGTAATCGAGCGGCACGACTGCCGCGCAGGTGGCAGCCGTGTCCACCTCTTCGGTGCCGGCGATGGAGCGGATATAGTCTGGGGACCATTTGCTGAGGTCCACGCTCTGGGCGTATGTGCTGGTCATCAGCGTTGCAGTGGTGAGCACGGCGACAGCGCAATTCAAGATCTGCCGACGCGCATGCGAGTCCGACCGCGTGGCGCGGTCATGCGAATTCGTCATCGATAATCCTCCTCACGTGGAAAACCGTGCGACCCCCTCGGACGCTCGTGGCTTTCCTCGCAGCGAAATATGCTGCGTCTCCTCGTTCGGGCGAGCGCCGGTGGAGGGCTGGTCGCCGTCACTGCGGGGCCGAGCTTGCTGCTCGTGTCTCCCGATCGGGACATTTCCAGACCGTACACTATGTGTCAAGAAAGATTGTTCGTACATTATTTGACAGATTTAGCGTGTAAAGTGCCTTGGCTTGTCGATGAAACCCGCCTAAACAAGCATTATGACGGACACAGACACCACAATTCGCCCCGCCGACGCGGTAATCGAGCAGCCCGACAGCATTTATGAATCGATCCGCGAGGACATTATTTCGGGCCGCTTTGAGCCCAGCCCCAGGCTCAAGGTGGCTGACCTTGCCGATCGCTATGGGACCTCGACCAACCCCATTCGCGAGGCGCTGCAGCAATTGCGAGGCGAGGGCTTCGTGGTCATGGAGGCCAATCGCGGAGCGCGCGTTGTTGCTATCGATGAGGACTTCGTGCGCGACATCATCGAGATCGAGGTGCTCATCGAGCCGGCCCTGACCCGATGGTTCGTGTCGATCGTAACCGATGCCGACATTGCCGAACTCGAGGCCGCGCAGATGGAAATCGAGGCACACAATTTCAGCGACCCCAAGCGCCATGGCGAACTCGATACGCGGTTCCACCAGCTGATCTACGATCGGCATTACAACCGCCACGCGGCAGACCTGTGGTGGAAGCACCGCGAAATTCTGCGCGCCATCAGCCGGCGATATCCCACTTCGCTCGGGCGGCGTGTGGCGGTGCTCAGCGAGCATCGTGAACTGATTGCCTGCATCCGCGCGCAGGACGCTGACGGCGCTGCTGCAGTTATTGCGCGGCATGTGGAGGGATCGGGCCGCCACATCATCGAACAGATGGGCGTAGCCAGGAGAAACGGACCGCGCAAGCGTCCTGGATAAAGGTTTCCGGAGGAGGAGGAGGGGATTGATGACGACCGCATTGGGGGCCGCCGAGCGCATTGAGGACAATGTCCGTACCAGCTCTCGGCCAGGCGATTTGCGTATTACCGATTTACGGGTCGCCGAGATCGTCGGCGCACCGTTCACGTCAGCGCTGATAAAGATCTACACCAATCAGGGCATTGTCGGACTGGGCGAAGTGCGCGACGGCGCCAGCGCCACCTATGCGCTGATGCTCAAGAGCCGCCTGCTGGGCGAAAACCCCTGCGACGTCGATCGATTGTTCCGGCGCATCAAGCAGTTTGGCGGCCATGGTCGGCAGGGTGGTGGCGTCTCGGCCATCGAGATCGCCCTGTGGGACCTGGCCGGCAAGGCTTATGGCGTTCCCGTCTACCAGATGCTGGGCGGCAAGTTCCGCGACAAGGTGCGCGTCTATTGCGATACCGATGCCGAAAGGCCCAGCGGCACCGATACCGGCAAGCGTCTCAAGGCCCGGATGGATCTCGGTTTCACCTTCCTCAAGATGGACCTCGGTCTCATGCAGATCGCCGATATTCCCGGCGCCGTGGTTGCGCCTGCGGGGTCACTTGAGGGCTACCGTGTCCATCCGGGCCGCGGGCCCGTCAGGACCATGGAAGACCGGCGCGCCCGCAATGCAATCTATGATGTCCACAATGTCCGTCACCCGTTCAGCGGCCTGCACTTCACCGACAAGGGCATCGACCTGCTCGAGCAGTATATCAGCGAGGTCCGCGCGGTTATCGGCTACGAAATCCCTTTGGCCATCGACCATGTCGGTCATATCTCGCTGCAGAACGGCATCAGGCTGGCGCGTCGGATTGAAAAATACGTGCCCGCCTGGCTCGAGGACGTCATCCCCTGGCAATACACCGAACAGTACCGGCAGCTGCAGGAGGCGACCACCGTCCCGATCTGCACCGGTGAGGATATCTATCTCAGGGAAGGCT
>CAXBKI010000153.1:0-6733 GCA_963975955.1 uncultured Devosia sp. | reverse complement strand
TGCATCACAATTCGGGTGGGCTTGGCTTGGGGCTCTCCATCGCCGCGCAAATCGCCGAAGCGCACAGCGGCCGGATCGTGGTCCGTTCCGACGACCAGGAGACGTCCTTCTCTCTTCTGATACCATGTGGTGCCGGATGCCCTCCGGCCATCCAGACCGAGAGATGAAGTCGTTGCCTGCCATTGGTCGAGATTGCCGGTTCCAACTCACCGGTTGCTTGGCTGGACTGTTCGATATCGACCCTGGCACTAAGAAGTCGACCCTGTATCCGATGGAGGAGATCTGCCGATGATCAACGAAGGTGAAAAGCGAACTTGGCCGGCGATCTGGAAGGGGATCAAATGCCGCTGCCCCCGCTGCGGCCAAGGAAGGCTCTTCCATCACTACATCGAGCAGGTGGAGAAGTGCCAACTTTGCGGGGAGCCCCTGGCATATTACAAGGTCGGCCTTTTCCTGCCCCTCATAGTCATCACGCTGATGGTTCACATCATCGGCTTCGTCATGCTGGAGATGGAATTGAGCGGCCACGGCAGCCCACTGGTTTACCTATATGTGCTCGTTCCGCTGTCGATCATCGTTCCATTGGCGATATTGCCTTCGTCCAAGGGGGCCATCATCGGCCTGATGTGGGCAAAAGGATGGAGCGACGAGTCCGACCGGTGATCCGTCATTCCTGCGTGCTGGCATGACGACGGTCCAGACATTTAGGGCCAGGAACGACAGGTGCGCGCGCCGGACGGGGGAGAGTCGATGCTCTCGTCCTTGCCCCTCACCCCGTGTCCCCGACTCCTTTCTTTATCCCATCCGTAAGGCCTCTCGGCTTGGCGACTACAGCAATAGTCCAACGCCAGGTTGCTGGTGCCAGGGTCATCCACCGGCAACCAGCTTAGAGTTGATTGTCGCTTGGAACTGACCCGGGGATGCGGACGAAAACTTGGACTACCGAGGAGGTAGTTCATGTATTCATACGAAGATAGGGTCCTAGCGGTCGAGCTCCACAACAAGCTCAGCAGCTTAGCAAGCGTGTCAGGGCAACCATTCTGCAGTTGGTTACGGGACGCGCTCGGAAAAGCTGCGGATCGACCCGCTCGATGCCGAGCAGATGGCCTTCGCGTTCGACGAACTCGAGACCGGCATTGGCGAGATCGAGGCTGGGCTGGCGACGCGCGACAGACAAGCAGCCGCACCGCATGCTTCACGTCCCCGCAAAGGCTTTGCGCCGCACCTGGAGCGCGTCGAGCAGGTGATCGAGCCAGAGGTGCCGGCAAACTGCTTGGGCCTCGACGCGGTCCGGATCGGCGAGGACATCTCCGAGCGCCTCGACGTGACCCCGGCCAGGCTTCGCGTCATTGTCACCCGCCGCCCAAATACGCCTATCGCCTGGCCAATGGCGAAGACCGCATCGTACTGGCGCCGGCACCCGATCACTTGATTGCTGGCGGCATCCCCACTGAGGCACTGCTGGCTCAGGTGGCAGTCAGCAAATATGCCGATGGGTTGCCGCTGTACCGGCAGGAACAGATCTATGCCCGCGACGGCGTGGAACTGGACCGCTCGCTGATGGCCCAGTGGATGGACCGGCTCGGCTTCGAGCTGGAGCCGCTGGCCCAATATGTGCTGCATACCGTCAAACAAAGCGAGCGCGTCTTTGCCGACAAAACCCGACTGCCGACTCTGTCGCCGGGCTCGGGCAAGGTGAAAACTGCTTGGCTCTGGGCTTATGCCCGGGACGATCGACCGTTCGGCGGATCAGGACCACCCATGGTGGCCTATCGGTTCGAGGACAGTAGATCGGGCGACTGTGTCGCCCGGCACCTGGACGGTTATCGCGGCATCCTGCAGGTCGATGGCTATGCCGCCTACACTTGGCTAAGCAAGCAGCGTGGCGACAATGACGCAATCAGCCTGGCTGGCTGCTGGGCCCACGCGCGCCGCAAGTTCTTCGACCGGCATGCGGCCGATGGTTCACCCTTCGCCGCTGCGGTGCTCAAGGCCATGGTGCCCCTCTGGGCGGTCGATGAGGATATCCGCGGCCATGATGCCGAACTGCGCGCCAGCATCCGGGCAGAACGCTCCCACCCCATCGTGGCCGACCTGTTCGCCATGTTCGAAAAGGAGCTGCCGCGCCTATCGGGCAAAGCCAAACTGGCCGAGGCGATCCGCTACACCCTCACCCGCCGCGCTCGAGCGCTTCCTTGCCGATGGCCGTATCGAGATCGACTCCAATATCGTCGAACGGGCAATCCGTCCGCAGACCATTACGCGCAAGAATGCACTGTTCGCCGGCTCCGATGGTGGTGGCAGGGCTTGGGCGACGATTGCCACGCTGCTCACCACGGCCAAAATGAACGGCGTCGACCCGAATGCCTGGCTGACACAGACCCTCGAGCGCATTGCCGGCGGCTGGCCTAATAGCCAAATCGCCGACCTCATGCCCTGGAACTTCAGCCAGTAACGGCCCAGGCTACGCGCTTACAGTTCCTAGGCGCCGTAAGCCGTATCACCATGGAGCAGCTTGCTGGCCAGGCGGACGACAGCGCCGCATTCATAACGACGCTGTCGCGCTGTCGTACCCATGGAGGATACTTCGGGCCAAGAAGACAGACTGACTGCCGCGACCGATCCAGCTCACTCTCGCGCTAGATTCAGCGATGTCGTAGCCTGTAGCCGGGCAAAATCCAAGTATCGGACATGTAATCAAATCACGCCAAGCGCGCGCATTGATTCTGCGACGCGAACGAAGCCTGATATGTTAGCGCCGAGGACATAGTCGCCCGGGGCGCCATACTCTTCAGCGGTACCGGCGCAGGTATCGTGAATGGCATGCATGATCTCGGCCAGTCGGGACTCGGTCTTTTCGAATGTCCAGCTGTCGCGTGAGGCGTTCTGTTGCATTTCCAGAGCGGAGGTAGCAACCCCGCCAGCATTGGCCGCTTTACCGGGGGCGAACATCACGCCGTTGTCTCGAAAGATTTGAATCGCATCAGGCGTCGATGGCATGTTGGCGCCTTCACCGACCGCGATGACGCCGTTGGACACCAGAGCGGTCGCGTCTTTGCCGGTCAATTCATTCTGCGTCGCCGACGGCATGGCTACATCGCAGGGAACCTCCCAGATGGAGCCTTGGTCAGCCTTGACGAAATAGGCACCGCGCTCTTCTCCCCGAAGCGCAACGTATTCAGAGATGCGACCGCGTTTGACTTCCTTTAGCTGCTTCAGCAGCTCAAGGTCGATACCTTTCTCGTCAACGATATGGCCCGAGCTGTCAGATACAGCCACGACCTTGCCGCCGAATGACTGCACCTTGGCGACGCTGTAGATGGCCACGTTGCCAGAGCCCGAAACGACGACCCGCTTGCCGTCGAAGCTCTGACCTTTGGTGGCGAGCATAGACTGGATAAAATAAGTATTGCCGTAGCCGGTTGCTTCAGTGCGGGCACGTGACCCGCCGTAAAACAACGCCTTGCCGGTCAATACGCCGGCTTCGTAGCGGTTGGTCAGGCGCTTATACTGGCCAAACATATAGCCGATCTCACGACCGCCCACACCGATATCTCCAGCCGGGACGTCAGTGTACTCGCCGATATGACGGTGCATTTCAGTCATGAACGACTGACAAAAGCGCATTACCTCGCCGTCCGACTTGCCGCGTGGATCAAAGTCCGATCCGCCTTTCCCGCCACCGATGGGCATACCGGTCAGAGCATTTTTGAAGGTCTGCTCGAAGCCGAGGAACTTGATGATTCCGACATTGACGGACGGGTGGAAGCGAATGCCGCCCTTATATGGCCCCAACGCTGAGTTGAATTGCACCCGGAAGCCGCGATTGATCTGCACTTGGCCCTTGTCGTCGACCCAAGGCACCCGAAAGATGATCTGGCGCTCGGGCTCGCAGATCCGCTCGATCAGCGCCTGCTCAAGATAGTGTGGATGCTTGGCAACGACGCGTCCCAAACTTTCAAGCACCTCACGCACCGCCTGATGGAACTCAGGCTCATTGGGATTGCGCGTCAAAACCTGATCGAGAATTGGCTGGAGCTTTTCGTCGATCATTGCCGGTCCTTAAGTGAATGTAAGCGCTCAATTTTCATTCAACTTACTACAGCGATAACCCCGCTTTTTGAACACAAAAGAAGCGCCTTGCCCAAATTTAACGCACAATCGCGGCTGCCTGCTGCAGTTGAGCGAAGGCGCCCGCTTTCCACAATTCAATGAGCGGACAAAATGCGCATAGAACCGGCAAAAGAAGGATTACGAGGGCATCATGTCGCGGCTAGGCCGTATGCTCCAAACCAATGGTACAAGGATGAGGGCTATGGCAGGCAGCACAATCCAGTTTAGAGCCAACCAGCCAGATGCATTGAGCAATGCGCCCGATGAGAATGAGGCTATTGCCACAGTGCCGAAGACGATGAAGTCGTTCGCGCCTTGAACCTTGGAGCGTTCCTCCGGCGAATGACAGTCGGTGACCATCGCGGTGGCGCCAAGGAAGCCGAAGTTCCATCCGATCCCTAGCAATGTCAGAGATATCCAGAAATGGCCCACGTCAATTCCGGACAGCGCGACCATCGCGGATACGGCTATGATGGCCATTCCGACTGCGGTCACTCGTTCCTTGCCAAACCGAGCCATAAGACGCCCGGTGAAGAAGCTGGGGCCAAACATTGCCAGTACGTGCCATTGAATACCTAGCGCTGCATCACTCACAGAATGCCCCATATGCACCATCGCCACCGGTGCGGCCGTCATGACAAAGGTCATTAAACCATAGGAAACCACACCAGCTGCCACCGCCAGCAGGTATCGAGGCGACTTCAGAATTTCTGACAGCGGCCGCTCGCCATGCTGCACCTGGCTAACAACCGGGGCTGGTTTGCGAAGCAACAGGATCACCGGAATCGCGAACAAGGCAAGAGCCGCCTGGCTCAAAAATGCCCCCGCAAATGGCAGATCCGGAATGCTGTCCTTGGTCCAGATAACGAGCTGAGGGCCAAGGATCGCTGCAGCCAAGCCACCCACCATAACAGCGGAAATCGCCTTGCCCTTCAGATCCCCAGACAAGCCGTCGGCTGCAGCAAAACGATAGCTTTGTACATACGAGGCATAAAAGCCGGTAACAAAAGTGCCCAGGCAGAAGATCCAGAATGAGGCTAAGTACACGCCCAAAGCAGCGACTAGAGCCGCGGTCAGACCTGTAGCCGCCCCAATCAAATAACCCCTGCGACGGCCAAATCGCCTCATGATGGCTGCAGCAGGCAATGTGCCCAGTGCGAGGCCAAGATTGTAGACGCTCACCGGCAGGGTAACCAACGCGGAATTGGTTGACAGCTGCATGCCCACCAGACCACCGAGTGAGATCACTATTGGACCGCTCGACGCGCCCAAAGTCTGGGCCATAGCCAAAACGAAGATGTTCTTTTTTATCGTTGTTTCGTCGTTCATAATGGCGTCCAAACTAACTGCAACAGGGTAGAGCCCTGCGACCAACGCTGCGTTCGCCGGAAGTCATTACCAGAAAAATATATGCATCCAATATCTGGCACATGTGGTCGCCGCATCAGCGACGCATTGGACCGCAGTGTTGGCCGGAATGGTCGTGGTCCGTTTCTGATTGCAGGCGAGAAGTGGGAAGCTTTTTCCGTGCCAAACATTTCCACCCAAGCGGCACATCAACGGTGATGCATACGTTTTGAATTATTCATGTTGAATGCCATTAGCGGGCCCGTCAGACTCTGATCGCAACCTGACCAGGATGGCCGACAGGCCCGCTGGTCTGGGTTACAGCCGTACCTCAGCAAGCCTTTCCAGGATCGTTTGGCGATCCTCCAGCGACTTAAGCCGCACTGTCATCGTCTCGGTTTTGATCGGCGTTTGTGGTGGTAAGTTAAATTCCAGGCCCGGGGCGTGTTTTTGCGCCCATGCGGTGAAGCGTTGAACTTTGTGGCTTCCAGTTATCGGCAGCGTAACGCTGTACTTGAATGTCATTTTTTCATTCCATCGAGATGAGGTGGTGCGACAACGCGCGATTGCGCGACGCCTCACACCCCTCGGTGCAGTTCTTGGATTTTGTGGGTGGTTTTTCCTGATGCAGCGCGGCAATGGCCAAGGGGCTGCACCAGGGTTATCAGCCTATGGGCAGGCCAACCTTTCGGTAGGGTTCGCGAAGTCTCAAAGGGACGGCGAATGTTTCGGTCACCCGCATCCCAGCTGCGTTCCCCAAGGCGGGAAGCGTCAGTGTCGCGTGCAGATCGCTCACACCGGCCTCCGCAATGCCCAGAATGCCAAGGCTCCGAGAATACTGATCAGACCCAAAAAAACCAGAACTCCGGACACCCCAAAGGTTGCGTTCACAGGAGCAGACATGGCCTGTATAACTGCCGCTCCAGCAAAAAAGGCCAGGTTCACCGCGGCCAGGGCTTTGCCTGCATGTTGTGTACTCACCGCAGCACGCCCCAGGCTGAACAGCAGTGGCTGAACGGAGATCAGCGCGCCAAACGCAGCGATGAGCAACACATCATAAAGTGCGGGCAAGTCTGCGACGCCAAACATCGAAGCCACGACGCTGCCATTGGCCCCGGCCGTTAGCAGCAGCAATGCTGAACCCGCCAAAACGTGGCCAATGGTGAGCATCACATAGGGCCGATTAAAACGACGCGCGATCAGACCAACGACCATGGGTGTCGTACTGCACTTAACTGCGAGACTCCGTGCGTCTAAAATTCAAAGGGTTAGC
>CAXBKI010000152.1:0-6739 GCA_963975955.1 uncultured Devosia sp. | reverse complement strand
TCAAATGCGCCACCATCACTCCCGATGAAGATCGCGTCGAGGAATTCAAGCTCAAGAAGATGTGGCGCTCGCCCAACGGCACCATCCGCAACATTCTGGGCGGGGTGATTTTCCGCGAACCCATCATCTGCAAGAACGTGCCGCGCCTGGTCCCAGGCTGGACCCAGCCGATCATCGTTGGCCGCCACGCCTTCGGCGACCAGTACCGCGCCACCGATTTCCGCTTTCCGGGCAAGGGGACGCTGACCATCAAGTTCACCGGCGAAGATGGCAAGGTCATCGAGCACGAGGTGTTCCAGTCGCCCGGCGCGGGCGTGGCCATGGCCATGTACAACCTCGACGAGTCTATCCGCGACTTCGCCTATGCCTCGCTGAACTATGCCCTCGATCGGGGCGTGCCCTGCTACATGTCGACCAAGAACACCATCCTCAAGGCCTATGATGGTCGCTTCAAGGACATCTTCCAGGAGATCTACGAGGCCGAGTTCAAGGAAAAGTTTGAAGCCAAGAAAATCTGGTACGAACATCGCCTGATCGATGACATGGTGGCTTCGGCCCTCAAATGGTCCGGCGGCTATGTCTGGGCCTGCAAGAACTATGATGGCGACGTGCAGTCCGACATCGTGGCGCAAGGCTTCGGCTCACTCGGCCTGATGACCTCGGTTCTGGCCACGCCCGACGGCAAGACGGTCGAGGCCGAAGCGGCGCATGGCACGGTGACTCGTCACTACCGCCAGCATCAGCAGGGCAAGGAAACCTCGACCAATTCTACGGCATCGGTCTTCGCCTGGACCCGAGGCCTGGCGCACCGCGCCAAGCTCGACGACAACCAAGCTTTGGCCAGGTTTGCAGCGACCCTGGAAAAGGTCGTCGTCGACACCATCGAAGAAGGCAAGATGACCAAGGACCTCAGCCTGCTCGTGGGTCCCGATCAGCCCTGGCTCTCGACCATGGGCTTCCTCGACGCCATCGACCAGAACTTGCAGAAGGCCATGTCGGCCAACTAATTCTGCCGACCTATGGATTTACGAGGCGCCTCCACTGTGGAGGCGCCTTTCTTGTTGCTAGGGCGGATTTGCCGACAGCGCACTGACAAGCTTGGCATGGTCTCGCTTATAGGTTTCGACGAGCCACGGCGCGATGTCGCTTTCAGCATGCACGAGGTCATCGCTGGTAGTCATGGAGCAGCACACGCCGTCAAAAGACATCCTGTAACGGCCGTCACACTGTTGCAGACGCCGCATGATCAATCCGCGCCCGTCGGTCCATCCCCGTTCCCTGATCGTATCCAGGCTGAAATGCGAACAGCTGTGTCGAAACATGCATCGGCGCCCCGTCAGCCGGTTCCACCCCAGCCGATAGATACGCAGTGCGGCGATTGCACCGAGCGTGCAACCGCGCTCAAGCCAGCGCGGAGGAGCGGGCCCTTCCGCTGCCCTGGCGAAGAGCCAGACAATAGCGCCGGCAATGCCCATCACTGCTGTATCTGAACGGCGGTGCCCCAGGCATAGAGCTCGAAATTGGCACTGGTCGCGCCACATCCCGCCGTGGTGGAAACCCGATGTTCAAAGCCGATATGGATCACGCCGTTGGCGCCCTTGCGCTCCGCGATCGCTGTCAAACCCGACACAGCCTCCTGATAGGCCACATCCACCGGAAGCCCACCACCTGAACACCCGGCTTTCTGGGGCTTGATGACTGACATGGTGATTACGCCCATAACCTCGTAGGTCGAATTTATATTTCCAGTTGCTGTTATCAAATCGCCGCCCCCCATTTGTGCCAGCACAGTTGAATATTTTCGCCGTCATTACCAGCGCTGCATTTACGCAATCTACCGGATACGCGACAGCTGCCCGGCGAACTGTGGCCCTTTGGACGCGTCCGCTTTTCAAGGAGCGCTCTCTTTGAAGCAGGGTTGGCCCCGAACAGGGGACGCCGGAAGTTCAAGCGTGCGAGTCAGAATTGTGGCATAGTAGTGACAACCCGCACCTCCGAATCCCTGCTGCAGGTCGGATCAGTTGACGTGCAGGCGGGAATCCCGTGTAGTTGACGTAAAGGTCAACCTTCGACAGCGGAGATGGGCGAATGACGAATACGTCAAGCCTATCGCCGCAAGACGCGGCGCACTGACGCTGAGTGAAATTGACGTTGATGGTGATGAGGAGGATCTCATGAATACAAAGCATCAGTTTACCGGCGTCCTGCTGGCATCGGCAGCCAGCCTGCCGATCGCCGGGTCGGCTTATGCCGGAGGGCTCGAGGCCAACGGTTATGACTGGGACCTGCTGTTTGACCCCGCCACCTATGCCAGCAAGGCTACCGCGACCTATGTCTACATCAACAAGAACATCACCAATGCAGGCGTCGCGCCTGGAACGGTCTCTACTACGCCCGCACGCGTGCACTACAATGCCGGCTTCAAGGCCGACATTCTTGATATGGCCAGCTGCCTGATATCGGTTCAAAACCCGTTTGGTTCAGATACATCACGGACCAATTTCTACGCCGCGGCGACCAAGCAGGCAGTCAGCGAATCCATTCGCTCCACAGACACCGGCCTGACTTGCGCAGTCGGCGTTCAGGCCGGCCCCGGCATCGTCAGTGTGATCGCCGGCGTTTCTGCCCAGAACATGGACTATCAGGCTTCTGTGCCCCTCACGACCACGACGAGCACACCCGTATCGATAAATGGCTGGTCCACCGGCTGGCGTCTCGGCATGGCCTATGAGATTCCCGAATATGCCATGCGGGTGAGCGCCATTTACAACGCTCCGGTGAAATACACCCTCACCGGCACGGCTTACGGCGGGCCGGCATCGGCAGAAGCCTCCACGCCACAGTCCTTCGAGGTCCGCGCACAAACCGGCATTGCGCCCGGATGGCTGGCCCTGGGCTCGGTCAAGTGGATGGACTGGTCCGAGTTGCAAAGGCTCACCGTGACCACGATCAGCACTCCGCTGGTGTCGTCATTCGACTACCGCGACGGCTGGACTGTCACCGCGGGCGTCGGCCACGCCGTCAACCAGGAGTTGAGCCTTGTGGCCATTGCCAGCTGGGATCGCGGCACGTCGACGCCTGGCGCCGGTGGTGTGCTGATCTCAGGCACCCAGACAGACCGCTATGGCCTCTCCCTGGGTGCGATCTACGATATCTCGCCCAGCGTGCAGCTGACGGGCGGCGTGTCAGCCAGTGCACTGGCCGCCGGCTCAAATGCCCGCGGCGAACACTGGGACACCGGCTACGTGCTTGCTGTGAGCGGCGGTCTGAAGGCGTCGTTCTAGCCTGGCTTGCCTGCGGCGACGCCATCAATACCCGTTCGCAGGCAAAGCACGACGCCGTCAGCGCCCTGCCGCCCGACTATCCCGGAAGCACAGGCATCGGGTCTGGCCCTATCTGCCGGACCACGAGCCGGGCTCGCTGCGGGCAATAACGCCGCAGCAGGCACAATCCCCGTCGACGGACCAGTCAGGCCGCTCTAGTCTGCGGGCTGTTCCTTGAATTGTCGAATTTATGGATGTGCCATGCCGGTCGGCGTGTTTTATGCGGTCGTCGCCTACTCGGTCTATTCCTGTGGCGACGCGATCATCAAAGGCTTCGGACAGAACCTGTCCGTTTTTGAAATAGGCTTCTTCATCGCCGCCTTTTCCCTCGTCCCCGCACTGTTCGTCAAACCCAAAAGCGAACGCTGGCGTGACAGTTTCCGGTTGGTCCACCCGCGATTGGTGCATTTGCGGGCCTTCACCGGCCTCGCTTCCTCGGTGCTGGTCACCTACGCCTTCGTCAACATCCCCTTTGCCGAGACCTATTCGCTGGTCTTCATGATGCCGCTGTTCATCACCGTCATGTCGGTAATACTGCTCAAGGAGCGGGTCGACCTGCTGCGCTGGGCCATGCTGGCACTCGGTTTCGTCGGTGTCATGCTGGTCGTGCGGCCGGGGTTCCGCGCCCTCGAACTCGGCCATCTGGCAGCACTCGGCTGCGCCTTTTTCGGCGCCTCCACCACGACAGTTCTGCGCATCATCGCCGGCGTCGAGAAGCGCGTCAGCCTGATCACCCTGCCCGCGCTCTACCTCATCGTGATCAACGCCCTGCTGATGTCGCCCAGCTTCGTCTGGCCCAACCTGACCCAGTTTGCACTTCTGGCCGTCAGCGGCAGCCTCATTGGCATGGGGCATCTCCTCCTGATCGCCGCTACCCGCAACGCGCCAGCCAGCCAGGTCGCGCCCATACAATACGTGCAGATCGTCTGGGCCATCGGCCTGGGTGCGTTCTTCTATGCCGAGCATCCGGATATGCTGGCCTATATCGGTCTGGGCGTTGTGATTGCCTCCGGTCTGGTCAACGTGTTCGTCGATGGCTCCCGTACCCGCATCGCCGGCCGCTTTGCCGAATATCGCGCTCTGCGCGCCGGTCCCGTGACCAATATAACCGAAGTGCAGGGCCCCGAAATCTAGCCTTGCTACTCGACGCAGCGGCCCCGCGCTTGTATGGTAGAGTTCCTGCCTGACTGTCCTCGATACCCGGGTTTTTCGATGCCGATCGGCGTCCTGTTGGCGTTCATCGCCTATGCCAGCTTTTCAATGGGCGATGCGCTGATCAAGGGCATCGGGCCAGGCATGTCGGTGTTCGAGATCGCTTTTTTCACGACCAGCTTCTCGCTGCTGCCGCTCCTGGTGACCAATCGGACCGAGCGCTGGCGCGACCTGTATCGACTGCGCCACCCCTGGCTGGTGCACCTGCGCTGTGCGACCGCGATTACCGGCACGGCCTGTGTCATGTACGCCTTTACCCACATCCCCTTCGCCGACGTCTACGCCATCGGCTTCACCACACCCGTTTTTGTGACGCTGCTGTCCGTCTTTCTGCTCAAGGAATCGGTGACACCACAACGGTGGGTGCTGCTGGTGGTGTGCTTTCTGGGAGTTCTGGTTGTCATCCGCCCCGGTCTGCGCGCGCTTGAACCGGGGCATTTCGTCATCATGTTCGGCGCCTGCCTTGGGGCCGTCACCACCACCATCCTGCGCCACATCGCCCCTCACGAACGCCGCGTCAGCCTGGTAGGCGTACAGGTTCTCTATTCAGCTCTGATCAATGGTCTGCTGATGGTGCCCTACTTCGTCATGCCCACGCTGACACAACTGGCACTGTTTCTGGCCATCGGGCTGCTGGGTGGGCTAGGCGGCCTGTTGCTCATTGCTGCGACCAGGACAACGCCAGCCAATTTGGTGGCGCCGGTGCAATACAGCCAGTTGATCTGGGCCATCTTGCTCGGGGCCGCGATATTTGGAGAGTATCCGGACTGGATCGCGGTGCTTGGCATGCTGATCGTCGTCACCAGCGGCCTGCTCAACGTCCTCAGCGACCGCCGCCCCATCCGCTGGAAGCCGCGCCTGTTCTTCTTCCGCACCGGCATGTAGCCAGCGCGCTAGTTTACAGCGCCCGGCTAGTACATGGATGTCTTGTAGTCCTGCTCGAGGTCGTCATCGAGTTTGCGCATCTCTTCGACATCGCGCGGCGCGCCAGTCGTCTGATCGAGCAGAATGTTCATCAGCGAAGGCATGGCGGCACGATCCTGAAAGTAGTCCGGATCCCACAGGCGTGACCGCCTGAACGCCTTGGCGCAGTGCAGAAACACCTCGCTCACCTTGACGACAATGGCGATCCTGGGATCGCGGTCATTGACCTGCATGCTCGCCAGCAGGTCGGGATCAGTCACCAGGCTCGCCCGCCCATTCACCCGCAACGTGTCATCAAACCCCGGAATGATGAACAGCAGCCCGACACTGGGGTTGACGATAATGTTGGACAGGCTGTCGAGGCGGTTATTGCCGGGACGATCCGGTATGGCCAGCGTGTGCTGGTCCAAGATTTTCACGAAGCCGCTCGGATCCCCGCGCGGACTGACATCGGCTTTGCCAGCCAGATCCTGTGTCCCGAGGCAAAGGAAGGGCGAGCGCTGGATGAAGCCCCGTGCATGCTCATCCAGAAAATCCCGGCTTTTAAGCGCGGCAAGGGTGTGTGTCGGCTTGAACAGGCTGCGCAACACAGACTCCTCGGTGATCACAAATTCTGGCCCGACCGTAAATCCACGCATTCCACCCTCCTCCTCGATCTTTCTTTTGCTCCGATCCGCCACGAAACGCCGATACAGAATTTTGAGGTACGTACATCATTTTGAATAGCTTTACGCATTCGCGTTGCCGTGATCAAGCCCCGTCAATCAGCGCCAGGCCCCCTGCACCGCCCCCACCCGGCTGCGGCATTACCAAAGCACGCCCACTCGCTGCGGCGCCGGCGACCACAGGCAGGACAGAACCCATAAAAAGGCCCCCGCCATGGCGGGGGCCTTGAGTATCAATGCCTGTAACTGCCTATAGCAGGGCGCGGATCGCCGCCAAGGCGTCTTCGGCCTTGCTGCCATCGGGCCCACCGCCCTGCGCCATGTCCGGACGGCCACCACCACCCTGCCCGCCCAGCGCGGCCGTTGCGGACTTGATCAGCGTGCCCGCTGCATAGCGCCCGGTCAGATCATCGGTGACGCCGATAACCACGGTGCCCTTGCCGTCTTCGCCCTTAAGCACCATCGCGACCACACCTGAGCCAATGCGCTTTTTTTCCGCATCGACAACGGCTTTCATATCCTTGGCCGCGACATCCTCGATCACACGAGCAACAAATGTCACGCCATTCACGGTTTCGTTGGCGCTGCCGCCTTCGCCGCCACCACCCATGGCCA
>CAXBKI010000151.1:0-6790 GCA_963975955.1 uncultured Devosia sp. | reverse complement strand
CCACCAGAGGTTTGCGGGCCGCTATGGCGTCGAGATTGGCACGGTCTTCCGTGGCGCCGATCAGGATGATGCCGTCCATCTGCCGGTCGATCAGCGCCTCGACAATTGCCAGTTCACCACTGGCCAGGGACTGGCTGATGCCAATCAGCGCGCGGTATTGGGTGCGCTCCAGCGCGGTGTTCACCCCGGTCATCACATCGGCAAAAAACGGGTTGCGAATATCTGGAAGCACCAGGCCGATGGTGTAGGTCTGCCCCCGCATGCCCCGCGCGGCAGCCAGGGGCCGATAGCCCAGCGTATCCATGGAGGCGCGCACCTTGGCCCGCAAGGCGTCGGAGACGCCATAGGCGTCGCGCAGTACCTTCGATACGGCGGCAACGGATACACCCGCATCCTCAGCCACTTCGCGGATCGTTACGCGCCCGCTGCGCCGCTCCCCGTCCTTGATTGCCACCTGTTTCCTCCCCCGACAAGGCTCTGATTTCTCAATTGGATTCGAGCCCGGCAGCGCATCGTGACTGCGCGCGCACCCTAGCGCAGGATTGGCTATTGCCAAAACCGGAATTTTGTAGAACGATACACGTAGAACATTCTACAAGATCGCGACGGCGACGGTATTGGGAGGCTAGGCGTGAACGACGCAACGGCAATTCACACGCGGGACAGTGCGTCCGCTCGGCTGAACTGGACGGCGCAGATGGTCCGTCCCCTGGCCGACCAGGGCGTCGGCACGCCGGCCAGCTTTGTGGCCAAGAGCTTTGTTTTGGATGCCGTTGGTGGCGCTGAGCTGCTCTACATTAGCGCCCTGGGCCTCTATCGCGCCTTCATCAATGGGCAACGCGTCGGCAACGACCTGCTGACCCCGGGCTGGACAGCCTACGACGCGCGTCTCAGCTACCAGACATACCCGGTCGGGCATCTCTTGCGGGCCGGCGAAAACCGGATCGAAATCTGGCTGGCCGATGGCTGGTTGCGCTCGCAGATGATGTGGGGCCAGGCCCCCATATTCAATACCTGGGGCGAACACATCGCGGCTATTGCTGAGCTTCGTGCCGCGCCGGGAGCCGATAGCGCGCACCTCGTTACCGATGAGAGCTGGGAAAGCGGCGAACTACCCATCCGCAAGTCCGGCATTTATTTCGGCGAAGTCTTCGATGCCCGCGTGGCGCCCAGGGTGACGGCCGGGACGCAGGTTCTGCCCTTCGATACATCGATCCTTGTTGCCCATGAAACGACGCCGCCGCGCGAGCTGGAACCGCTTGCCGTGGTCAAGAACTGGACTGACAGTGAAGGCCGCACCGTCTACGATTTCGGCCAGAATGTCGGTGGCAATGTGGCCCTTACCGTAACGGGATCTGCCGGGGCAAAGGTCAGCGTCGAGCATGGCGAAGTGCTTGACCAGCATGGCCAGTTCTACAATGGAAACTACCGGACCGCCGCCGCCCGGATCGAATATGTTCTCAAGGGTGAAGGCGAAGAGCACTATCGCCCCATTTTCACTTTCCAGGGTTATCGCTATGTCCGTGTCACCGTCGAAGGCGACGCCAGGCTGATCGACATCGTTTCGGTGCCCATTTCCTCGGTCAGCGAGGTCAAGGCCAGCTTCACCTCCGCCAATCCGCTGGTCGACCGGCTGTTCCTCAATACGCTCTGGAGCCAGCGCGCCAATTTCATCGAAGTGCCGACCGATTGCCCGCAGCGCGACGAGCGCCTGGGCTGGACCGGCGACGCCCAGGTTTTTGCCAGCACGGCCATGTATCTGGCCGATGCGCAGAGCTTCTTCCGCAAATGGATGCGCGATCTGGTGGTCGACCAGCGCGAAGACGGTGCCGTGCCTCATGTCTGTCCCGATCCCACCCGCCTCAAGCCGCAGGACTATCCGGGCTTTTTCGGGTCGACAGGCTGGGGGGACGCCATCTGGGTCGTGCCCTGGCAGATGTATCTGCATTATGGCGACAGGACGGTGCTCAGCGAAACACTCCCGGCAATGGTCAAATGGGTCGATTTCGTCTGGTCCATCAGCAATGGCCCGATCGTGCGGCCACCGCGCGCCTGGGGCGAACGCGGCTTCAGTTTCGGGGACTGGCTGCAGCCGGGTGGCCCCAGCGCCAAGCCGCTGCCCACCATCGGCGACGATGCCGCAGCCACCATCTACCTCTTTATCGCAGCAACCCATGTGGCCAGGATTGCTCGCATTTCCGGGGATGCAGCAACAGCCGAGCGGCTGGAACAGATGGCCGGGCAGGTCAAGGCCGCCTTCGCGAATGAATTCATCACGGCGTCCGGTCGCCTGGCCTATGACGACCAGACTTCCTATGCGCTGGCCCTTCTCCATGACCTCGTCCCCGAGGACCGGCTGGCGGCGGCCAAGGACTATTTCAAGGCGACAATTCTGCGTTCCGGCGGCCGCATCGGCACCGGCTTCATCGGTACGCCCGCACTTCTGCCGGCCCTGGTCAAGATCGGTGAGACCGGCATCGCGGCCGACGTCTTCCTGCAGGAAGGGGTTCCGGGCTGGCTCTATCAGGTCAAGATGGGCGCAACCACCATCTGGGAGCGCTGGGACGCGATCCAGCCAGATGGCTCCATCTACAATCCGCAGATGAATTCCTACAATCACTACGCCTATGGCGCGGTGTGCCAATGGCTGCTCGAAGGCGTCGCCGGGTTCCGGCCCGATGCGCTGGCGCCCGGTTTCGAACGGATCATCTTCGAACCCAGCATCATCCCCGAGCTGTCGCCGGTTGCGGCCAGCCATGACAGCCCCCGCGGCACCATCCGCGCCGGCTGGACGGTGGATGGCGAGCGTGTACGCTACGACATCGAAGTGCCCGGGCAATCCACGGGGGTCCTGCGCCTTAACGCCGGCCAGCGCGACATCGTCGTGGATGGCGCCGCCTGGGGCGGCGGCGAGCGCGAACTGTCGCCCGGCAAACACACCATCAGTTTCATCTATCCCACTTTCGCGCGGCTGGAGCGCTCGCAGGTGGAGATCAATGCCCGCACGCCATAAGGCCTGCGGAACAATGGAGCGGTCCGCAGCAAACCGGACCACAATGGGAGGAGATACCATGCGCAAATCGAACCGCAGGACGGCACTGTCAGGCCTTGCCGTCGGGCTGATGGCCATGACGGCCATGTCGAGCCAGGCTTTCGCACAAACGACCCTGACCGTGCTCGTGGACAATTCCGCCGACACGGTTGCTTTCACCGAAGCGCTGATCGCCGCCTTCGAGGCCAACCATCCCGAGATCAACCTCGAGCTTGAGACCCGCCCCGGCGGCGCCGAAGGCGACAACCTCACCAAGACCCGGCTGGCCACCCAGTCGATGAACGATATCTTCCTCTACAATTCCGGTTCGCTCCTGCAGGCGCTCAATCCGGAACGCACCATGCTGCCGCTGACCGATGCGCCGTTCATGGAGCGCGTCGCCGATTCCTTCCAGCAGGCCGTCACCTTCAACGGTCAGGTCTATGGCGTGCCCGTGCAGCCGGCGATGGGCGGGGGCATCCTCTACAACCGCGCCATCTATGAAGAACTTGGCCTGTCGGTCCCCAAGACCTGGGCCGAGTTCATGGCCAATAATGAAAAGATCAAGCAGGCCGGCAAGGTGCCGGTCATCCAGACCTACCGCGACACCTGGACCAGCCAGCTCATCGTTCTGGCCGATTATTTCAACGTGCAGGCGGAAGTGCCTGACTTCGCCAAGAAGTACACAGCCGGCGAAGACAAGTTCGCCACCACGCCGGCCGCGCTGCGCGGCTTCGAGAAACTGGCCGAAATCAACGCCGCCGGCTACCTCAACGAGGATTTCGGCGCGGCCACCTATGACGATGGCCTGCGCATGCTGACCTCGGGCGAAGGCGCGCATTATCCCATGCTGACCTTTGCCGTGGCCGCCATCGCCGCCACCTACCCCGATGCCGTCAACGATGTGGGCTTCTTTGCCCAGCCAGGCGACAGCGCCGACAGCAATGGCCTGACCACCTGGATGCCTGCGGCCTGGTATATTGCCGCTTCCACGCCTTATCCGGACGAGGCCAAGCAGTTCCTGGACTTCGCTGCATCCGTCGAGGGCTGCGACGTTGTCACGGACGCGGTTGGCGCTTCCGGCCCCTACCTGATCCAGGGATGTGGCCTGCCCGATACCGTGCCACCGGCCGTGTCGGACATGCTGCCCTATTTCCAGGACGGCGGTCAAAGCGCCCCGGCGCTGGAATTCCTGTCACCGGTCAAGGGGCCCGCGCTTGAGCAGATCACCGTTGAAGTCGGTTCGGGCACCCGTGCCCCGGCCGATGCCGCGGCGCTCTACGACGAGGACGTCCGTAAGCAGGCCCAGCAGCTGGGTCTCCCTGGCTGGTAAGTCGCAACCGGCCTAACCTGATCCCGGGCCCCCTCCTGCCCGGGATCAACCATCGGGACATGCCAACATGACTGTTGCCACTGGCACGCTTCACCTGCAGCGTCGGTCGCCTTATCCGGGCTGGTTCTTCCTGCCCGCGGCGATAATCTATGGGGTGCTGTTCCTGGCGCCGACCTTTGCCTCGCTCTATTTCAGCCTGACGCGCTGGACGCTGTTCGACTCCGTCTTTATCGGGTTTGACAATTTCGCGCAGTTCTTCCGCGAGCCGTTCCTGGTGCAGGGGCTGGTCAATACCGTCATTTATGCGGTGGTGACCTCGGGCCTCAAGGTTGTGCTGGGCATGGCGCTGGCCCTGCTGCTGACCAGCAATGTCATTGCCCGCGGCTATCTGCGCTCGGTCGTGTTCTTCCCGGTACTGGTTTCAACGATCGGCGTCGGCATCACCTTCACCGTCCTCATGCACCCCACCCAGGGCATGATCAATGAAGGCCTGGCCATGCTCGGCATCAAGGGCCCGGGCTGGCTGACCGACCCGCGCCTGGCGCTCTATTCTGTGGCTCTCGTCGACGTCTGGAAGGGCGTGGGCCTTGCCACGGTCATCTACATTGCCGGCCTCGTCGCCATTCCCAGGGACTATTACGAAGCCGCCCGCATCGATGGCGCCACCAGATGGCAGAATTTCCTCTACGTCACCCTGCCGCTTAGCCGCCCGGCGACGGGCACGGTCATCCTCCTCAGCTTCATCGGCGGCTTGAGGACCTTTGACCTCATCTGGGCCATGACGCGCGGTGGACCGGGCTTTGCCTCCGACACGGTGGCCTCGGTCATATACAAGCAGTACCAGGCGGGCTTCTACGGTCTCTCGACCGCCGGCAATGTGGTGCTCTTCGTGCTGATCGCGCTTCTCGTGGTGCCACTGACCATGTTCCTCAATCGCCGGCAGGGTCACGAATGAACAGGCGCGCCTCAGTCATCGGCGGCGTGGCCGCCATCATCGGCACCTTCATCGTCTTCATGGTGCCCTTCATCTTTATCCTGCTGACGGCCTTCAAGGACCGCACGCAGGCCGCTGCCCTCGACTTCACTTGGCCTCTGGGCAATCATCTGTGGACCAATATCGTCGGGGTGGTCACTACCCGCAACTGGATGCTGGTCACCGCCTTCGTCAATTCGACGATTCTGACCGTCGCCAGCGTCACGCTGATGGTCGTCTTCGGGGCCATGGTGGGCTACGTGCTGGCGCGCCGGAAGGCAAAGTGGAACGGCGTGGTCGAATTCCTGATCCTGGCCGGCCTCATGATCCCGCCCGCGGTCGTGCCCACCATCTGGCTGCTGCAGGGGCTGGGCCTTTTCGGCAGGCTGCACGGCCTGATCCTGATCGAGATCGCCTACAACCTGCCCTTCTGCATCATCTTGTACCGCGCCTTTATCGCCACCATTCCGCGCGAACTCGATGAGGCCGCAATCATCGATGGCGCGCGACCGCTGGACGCGTTTTTCCGCATTATCCTGCCCCTGCTCTGGCCGGTCACCGTGACCGTTATCGTGGTGCAGTCGGTTGCGGTCTTTAACGACTTCACCAATCCGCTCTATTACCTGCCGGGCAATGCCAATGCGACGGTGCAGCTGACGCTCTATAATTTCCAGAGCCAGTTCAACACCGCCTACAACCTGCTCTTCACCAACATCCTGCTCATCACCATTCCGCCGCTCATCGTCTTCCTGTTCTTCAATCGGCAGATTGTGGCCGGCATGACAGCTGGCGCGGTCAAGGGGTGAGGCGGCATCGATGAATTTTTCCAAGGAGGCCCGTCATGGCCGGGCTTGAACTGAAACGCCTGCGCAAGTCCTATGGCGACGTCGAAGTCATCAAGGGCGTCGATCTCACCGTCGATCACGGCGAGTTCGTCGTCTTCGTGGGGCCCTCGGGCTGCGGCAAGTCCACGCTGCTGCGCATGATTGCCGGGCTTGAGGACATTTCGGCCGGCGAGCTGGTCATCGGCTCTCGTGTGGTCAACGCGGTCGAGCCGCGTGACCGCGGCATCGCCATGGTGTTCCAGTCCTATGCGCTCTACCCGCACATGACGGTCTACGACAATGTCGGCTTTGGGCTGAAACTGGCCCGGACCCCCAGGGATGTCCGCGACGCCAAGATCCGCGACGCCGCGCGCATCCTCCAGATGGAGCACCTTCTGGACCGCAAGCCGGCCCAGCTTTCCGGCGGCCAGCGCCAGCGCGTCGCCATCGGCCGTGCCATCGTGCGCAATCCGGAAGTCTTCCTGTTCGACGAACCGCTCTCCAATCTCGATGCCGCCCTGCGCGTCGACATGCGCATGGAGATTTCCAAGCTCCATGCAGACCTTGGCGCCACCATGATCTACGTCACGCATGACCAGGTCGAAGCCATGACGCTGGCCGACAAGATT
>CAXBKI010000150.1:0-6802 GCA_963975955.1 uncultured Devosia sp. | reverse complement strand
CGTACCCAGAAGGCCCCGGTTGTCGTAATATTTCGAGCTGACCGCGCTCATAGCTGGATCTCCCGGGCGCGCAACCGCACCGTCATCACGGTGGCGAAGGCCGCAATGAACAGGAAGATCAGCACGGCCAGGGCGCTGCCCAGACCGAAATCCTGCTGGCCGGCAGACACGTTGCCAAACGCGGTGCGGTAGAAATAGAGGCCCAGCACATCCGTCGAGCCAAAGGGCGAGCCATCCAGTCCGGCCATGATATAGGGCAGCTCAAACCAGTTGAAGGCGCCCACAAACAGCAGGGTGAAGACGATGGTGGCGCTGGGGGCGACCAGCGGCCAGACGATCTTGGTGATCTTGACCCACTCGCTTTCGGTCTCCATCCGCACGGCATCGAGCATCTCCGAGGGAATGCGCTGCATGCCGGCCAGGAACACCAGGGTGGGGAAACCCACCATGTGCCAGGCCTGCGCCACGATCAGCGACCAGAGCGCGGTATTGCCCTGCCCCAACCAGGGCTGGGCCAGCCAGCCCATGCCGATGCCGCGCAGGCTGATATTGACCACCCCGAACAGCGGATGGAGGAACAGTTTGAACAGATAGGCGACAATGATGGTGGACAGCACCACCGGCAGAAACACTGCGATGCGGTGAAAGCGGGCGCCTGGCAGTTCGCGCCACAGCGCATAGGCCAGCAGGAAGCCCAGCCCGTTCTGCAGCACCATCAGCGCAAAGAACACCACCACGTTGTGGGTGAAGGCGTTGATGGTCCAGCTGCGATAAGGCTCGACGAACAGCACGGTGAAGAAGTTGTCCAGCCCGACAAAGGCACCGCGCCGCAGCCCCTGCCAGTCGAAGAAGGCGTAGGCGAAGGCCGAGATGATCGGATAGACGATAAATAGCGCCACAAAAGCCAGCGGCGGCACGATTAATACCGTGATCCAGAGTCCACGGCCGGTCATCCTGAGTTGGGGCATGGTCGGGCTCACCTGGAGGGAGGAACAATTGCCCCTTCCCGCGTGCGGGAAGAGGCAATCGACAAGCTGGCAGACCTATTTCTTGAAGGGCTCGTACCAGGCGGCCAGGCCGGTGGTGAGGGCTTCCCCGACGGCTTCGGGAGTGGTCTGACCGGCAAACAGCTTCTGCATCTCACCCTGGATCAACACCGAGCCGGACGGCTCACCGAAGCGGAAATGCACCAGCATCAGATCAGGGATCGAGCTCTGGTTGAGATCATTGACCTCGGCCAGCAGCGGGTTGTCGAAGGTGACGCCAGGCACAGCCGAAATATTGTTCAGCGTGTTGGCGAAGGCCTGGCCAAACTCCTTGCTGGCGAGGAAGTTGAGGAACTTGATCGAGGCTTCCTTATTGCTGCCGGCGGCATTGGCCGCGTAGCCACCGTCGAAATAGCGGGCCACCAGCTTGGCGTCGTCAGCAGTTTTGCCGGGAGCAGCGAACACGCCTAGCGCGATATCGGGGTTCTGCGCCTTGAAATTCGCCAGTTCATAGGAACCGCCGATGAACATGCCGGCCATGCCCGAGGCAAACAGCTGTTGGGCAGAGGGATAGTCGAGGCCAATGAAACCATCCGGGAAATAATCGGCAGCAACAGCCGCGACCTGCCCCAGGGCGCCGGTAAAGCGCGGATCGGTGAAGTCGGTGCTGCCCGCCATCAGCTCGTCATAGAAGTCCTTGCCCATCAGCGAAGAGCCCAGGCCAAAGGTGACGGTCTCGTTCTGCCAGGCGGTGGCGGTGCCATTGGCGAAGGGTATGACGCCAGCGTCCTTGAGCTTCTGGCTCAGGGCTGCCAGATCGTCCCAGCTCTTGGGTTCTTCGAGCCCATTAGCCTCGAAAATCGCCGTATTGTAAATGACCAGCTGGGTCTGGCTGGCAAACGGCACCGCATAGATCGTGCCATCAGAGCGCATGCTCTCTGCAGCCAGCGCGGGCGCGGCGAAGTCGGCCAGAGCAGGTACCGTGTCGGCGCTCAGCGGTTCAAGATAGCCGGCCGAGGCCACATTCTCGAGCCCGCCATAAGCGCGCACCATCATGACGTCAGGCCCGGTGCCACCGGCAAGGGCCGTGGAGAGAATGGTGTTGTAATTGGCAGCGTCAAAGGTCTCGAACTTGACCGTGATGCCGGGATTGGCCGCCTCGAAGTTGCCGATGAACTCCTCATAGGCTGCCTTGTCCTCCTGGCGCCAGCTCCAGAATGTCAGATCCTGAGCGAAACTGGGCGCCGCCACGAGCATGGCTCCCAAGGCCGCTCCGATACGTATGATATTGGTCTTCATGATTTCCCTCACTTGGTGTTGCGATCAGGCATGGACCGATCCCGGCGCCCTAAGGCGCCAGCCGCCGGCCATCATCGGCGGAAAAGAAATGCACGGCGCCAGGCGCTACTGTCAGGGTCACCGCAGCGTCTGGCTCGAAATGATCATTGGGAGCCGTACGAGAAGCGACCAGCGTGCCATCGGCAAGCCGCACATAGACATAGGCGTTGTCACCGAGATATTCGGTGTAAACCACCTGGGCGGAAAATCCCTCGCCAGCCAGACCACGCCCAAGCTTCACCGCGTCCGGCCTCAGGCCGAGACGCAAACTGGACACTGCCGGCAGCGCCCCTGCATCGAGGGACCCGCCATCGGCAATCGCAACGCGACCGCCTTCCACTCTGACGTCAACCAGCGCCATGCGTGGCGAGCCGATGAAGGTCGCCACAAATGTATTGGCAGGCGTCTCGTAAAGCTCGCGGGGCGAGCCGACCTGTTCGATGCGACCGGCATTCATCACCACAATCTTGTCGGCCAGCGTCATGGCCTCGACCTGATCATGGGTGACGTAGATCATGGTGCCGCCAATCTCGCGGTGAAGGCGCGCAATCTCAAGCCGCACATCCGAGCGCAGCGCGGCGTCGAGGTTGGAAAGCGGTTCGTCCAGCAGGAAAACGTCGGGCTTGCGCACCAGAGCCCGTCCGATCGCCACACGCTGCCGCTGGCCGCCCGATAGTTCGCGTGGTTTACGCTGCATCAGCGGTTCGAGGCGCAACATCTGTGCCGCCTCGGCAATCCGGCTTTCGACCTCGGACTTGTCGAGCCCCATGAGCCGCGCGCCAAAGGCCATGTTCTCGTAGACATCCATGTGCGGGTAGAGCGCGTAGGACTGAAACACCATGGCGATGCCACGGCGAGAGGGCGCCACATCGTTCATGCGATGGCCATTGAGGATGAATTCGCCATCGCTGATCGGGTCCAGGCCGGCAATCAGGCGCAACAGGGTCGACTTGCCACATCCGGAAGGGCCGACAAACACCACGAACTCGCGATCCCCGATCTCCAGATCGATGCCATGCAACACTTCAGTATCCCTGAAGCGCTTCTTGATGCCGCGGAGCGATAGTTGAGCCAAGATGCCGCCTCCGAAATATTTGGGGCCCATCGCTGTGCCGGTGCACGGCATGTCGATCAGGCACCTAATTTTGGAATAGTAAATTCCAATTTTCCGCGATGTCAAGAATATTGGATTACATTTTGATCGCCAAGCCGCACCAAGTCCCTGCTTCGCCGCCCTGCAGAACCGGCTTTTTGCGGTCGCACGACGCAGCCGCCGCCGCTGTCACAGCTTGAGCACGGCGACAGCAACCTCACTGCGATGAATATAGTCATAGGCGTCTTCCTGGCGCCGCAGCAGCAGGATGAACAGCATGTCGATCAGCATCAACTGGGCATCGCGCGAAGTAATTGCCGAGGAGCGCACCCGCTCCTCGTCGGCGACCGTGTAGAGGCTGATGTCGGCGATATCGAGCAGGGGGTTCGGTTGCAATCCGGTGATTGCAATGATCGTCGCGCCGCGTGCCTTGGCAAGTTCGGCGATCCGCAGGATCTCGATACTGGACCCCGAATAGGACAGCACTACCAGGACGTCGGCTTTGGTCAGGCTCGAAGCATTGGAAATCTGGATATGGCTGTCATTGTCGAGCAGCACGCTGCGCCCCAGCTTGAGGAGCTTATAGGAGAAATCGCGGGCCACCAGCGATGACGCCCCTACCCCCGCCAGCTGAATGCGCCGCGCCTTGGCCAGCGCGTCGAGAGCCTGGTCAATGGTTTTTTCGCCGTTGACCGCAGAGGTTTCGCGCATCGAGAGCAATTTGCTGCCAATCAGCTTTTGCAGGATTGTCATGTAGCTGTCGCTGGCGTCGATGGTGCCGTGGATAATGCCGGCTGGCGCCTGCCATTCCTGCGCCTTGGCCTTGTTCACTGCCAGCTTGAGCTGCTGATAGCCGGCATAGCCCAGCTTCTGGCTGAATTTGACTACGCTTGACTGGCTCCGACCTGTCGCCTCGGCCAGAGCCGCCGAAGACATGGCCAGCATGCGCTCAGGATGATCGATGATGAACTGGGCGATCTGCTGATCAGCCTGCGTCATTGATTCCAGCTGCAGGCCGAGAATCTTCAGGATGGACATAGCTGGCTCCATGGCACGTGCTGGTGCTCTCCCGGATTACTCATAGCCAGACATCGCTCCGGCACCAGCGCGACCCGGCAGAGGCTGCGGAATATTATATTCCACATTTTCGTGCACAGGGAATATCCACCTTTAAGCATTGCGGCCAAATTGTCGATCCGGCAAGAAAGAGCGCCTCAATTGCAGACTTAGGGCATCACCTATTTGAGATTGGGGGCGTGAAGGGGCTCCGACCTAGACCCAGCAGCGAGCGCCACGCACAATTCATCGATGAAACACTGGTGGAAGCAGCACCAAGCAGCGGGAGCCAAATCGTAGCACACACTAATGCTTTGGCCGCCGCTGAAGGAGACCTGCTTGTCGGGAACCGCACTGACCTGCCCCCGACGTTTCGACCGCCCGAACGCGCAATTTCCCCATTTTCTGCCCAGATTGCGCCGACTTCGGCTAAGCAGTTTACCAGCGATATCGGCGGCTTCTTGCCGATGATGGTATAGGGGCGGACCTCGTGGCAGTCCTCGCGCCAATCCTCCACCGTTTCGGCCGCGAAACAAGTGCCTGCGGGTCGCGTGGCACCTGATGGGTCTGAGAAGCGCCTTTGCGACAAATGCCCGCCCGAGTTCGGGCCCCACACGAAGGTTTACAACCGCTTGGGTCGCCAGGGACTGAGGTTCCAGACGTTTGAAGCCTTGACCGAGCACGACGGCGTCTGCGTGGCGCGGCCATCGATGCGACCTATATCAAGGCACATCACTCGTCGTCCGGCACAGAAGGGGGAACTTCGCCCAAGCGCCATAGGTCGCTGGGGGGCGGACGACCACGCCGCACGGCCTGGCGATGATCGGGGATGTCCGCGCGTGCTCTGAATCTGCGCTGGAAACATCAAAGACATTAGCATGGTAGAAGCGCTTTTCAGCATTAGGTTCCAGGCGTATAGGCCCAAGTTCGCTTCAGACGTCATCTTGAGCTTCGCTACTCTCGTGCCATCAGCCAAAAGCAGCCGGAGTCAGCGACACGCTGGATTCACCCTACGGGCAACGCCATGGGCCTAGGTCAGTTTTCGAATGAAGGGCACTCGAAAACACCTCTAGAATCAATTATATGCTAAACACAAAAAGGTATTTTTAGATCTTCTATGCGTGTTATCTGGGTGAAAGACCGTGGGACCGAATAGAAATAGCATTTTAAAAACAAAAGATTAGCCATTTCTGCCGGTATAGCTCAGTTGGTAGAGCACCTGATTTGTAATCAGGGGGTCACGGGTTCGAACCCTGTTGCCGGCACCAAATTTTCCAATGAAATCAATGGACTTTTTCTCGCTCCATTGGGACGCCGAAGCGCTGGGACGCCATTGGGACGCCGGACTAAAAACCTAGGCGTGCGGAAGCCGAGCTGGAGAAGCCCGGTTTGCCTAAGGTTTTCCTGGCAAGCACGCGGATGGCTCGCGACGAATTGATTCTGTGGTCTATCGTTGTAACGCGCAAGCCCGGCCATAGAAAAGGGCCGCCGAAGCGACCCTATTGGCTGTCAGGGCTTGAGCCAGGCATCGACGTCGTCGAGATGCGAGAGGTCGAACTCGTCTTCTGGTGGCATTGCTGCCATCTCGTCCATCGAGAAACCGTCCCAGACATTTTCGAGCTCGCCGGCGCGGTCGCGTACTCGGGAATCACGATCATAAGTACGGTGCTACTCCGCACCCGACGCAGGCGCTGCCGTGGGCATCGCAGTCCCAGCTGACCGAAGTTGTCGTCGACGGCCAGACCCTCGTTCTCTGTCACTATGCGCTGCGGAGCTGGCGGAATATGAGGCGTGGCGCCATCCAGCTGTTCGGCCACAGCCACGGTCGGATGCCAGGAACGCGGCAGTGCATCGACGTCGGCGTGGACGTTATGGGCTACGTTCCCGTGACGCTTCCGGAGATCAAGTCGCGCCTGGCGATGCTGCCGGCGCTCGATTTCCGTGAAGGGACGGACGCGGTCGATCAACTCGAGAAGAACGACCCGACCCAGGACACCGGCTACGGTCGCTGATCGGCCTACCTAGTCTCAGAGCACGTAAGGGTTTTGCGTGCTCTGCAGGCGCTCGATGACATCCTGCCGAGCGCACTCCTGTGGTGATGTGGGATCGGCTTCCGACCATCGCAGTGCGACTTCTAGCTGGCCGTCCGGCAGCAGGCCGCCGTACGCATCCCGGACGTAGAGCAGGATGCGGGCGATATAGCCCTTGTCCTCGTCGCGGGGCTCGACCATCCATTCGGATTCAACCGTCCCGGTGATGGTCATCCCGCGGGAGCGAAAGCAGGTCTGATCCCGCCAGTTGTCGGCCGGCTCGAGATCACCGAACGGCC
>CAXBKI010000149.1:0-6805 GCA_963975955.1 uncultured Devosia sp. | reverse complement strand
GGGCCTGGAAGAGGTCCGCCGCACGGACAATGAGAAAGGGCGTTACACGCTGATCTTCCTGCGCGCGCCAGGCGATGCGGGTGGCGAAGTGGAACTGACCTACAACTGGGATCCCGAGGAATATACCGGTGGTCGCAATTTCGGTCACTTGGCCTATCGGGTGAAAGATATCTATGCCTTGTGCCAGCACCTTAGCGATATGGGCGTAGTCATCAATCGGCCGCCGCGTGACGGACACATGGCGTTTGTGCGCTCGCCCGACGGTATCTCCATCGAATTGATCCAGGATGGCAGCCTGCCACCGCAAGAGCCCTGGCTGTCGATGCCCAATACCGGCAAGTGGTAACACGCCTCCTATCGCAGGCGTGATTGAGTTATCGTTTCGCTAACCGTGATGCTTAGGCTGCGGTTAGCGAAACGGATCGTATTTTAGCGACTTCAGCAACTGCCCCTTTGGCTGTTGCACGAGAGCAACATCTCCGTTTCTCGGAAGTCGCCATGCACCCTGCCCTTCGATCCATCCTCGCAATCGCGTTCTGCGCGCTCTCACTCGCAGCCTGCGTGCCCATGGCACTGTTCGCCAGTTCGAGCGGCGCGAGCTATGCCAACAAACGCAGTGACTGGGGTACCTTCGTTTCCAGCCGTGACGTCAACGCCCTGTGCCTGACGCCCAAATTGCGTTTCCTGGTGTGGGAGTTCGAAGGTCACTTTGGACGCAAGGTGATCATGAATTCAGGCTACCGCGACGGCAACCACAACGCCCAGGCCGGCGGCGCCGACAATTCCTATCACACCAAATGCATGGCAGCAGACTTCTACATTCCCGGTGTCGACAAACGGGACCTGATTTTGTTCGCGCTTCGCACCGATTCTGTTGGTGGATTGGGATGTTATCCCGGTAGGCAATTCATTCACGTGGATGTTCGCGACCGGCCGCGAGGCTATAAACGGCCGGTCACTTTCTCTGGCTGTTAAAAAAAACTGGAATGAACGCGCAAATGGGTTGCACAACCCAGATGACCCAATTATACGACCGGCAGCGCTTAAGCGCCCTTCGTCTATCGGTTAGGACGGCACCCTTTCACGGTGCAGAGAGGGGTTCGATTCCCCTAGGGCGTACCACTCCTTCTTCTTGAAGGATGGTGCATTTTAAGCGATGATTTCTAGGTCTGCGCCCATCGTCTATCGGTTAGGACGGCACCCTCTCACGGTGCAGAGCGGGGTTCGATTCCCCGTGGGCGTACCAGAAACTCCCTCCCACCCATATCTGATTTGAACGCTTCTGCGTGATCGCATGCGACCGCACACACGCGATCTGGCACGCCGGGCGTGCACCCCATGATCTGATGCCGGTTTGCTGCCGTAGAAGGGCTTACAGGTGCGGAGCAGCCGATGTATGTCTTGAGCATGACAGAACCAGATATCGGGCGCGTACCCGGCCCAGTAGTGATGGACGATCCCACCAGCCTGCTGCTGCGGGTTGCGCAGGCCCGGGACAGGCTCGCCCTGGCTGCCCTGTTCAACCATTTTGGGCCGCGCATCAAATCGATGATGATCAAGCTCGGCGCCGGCGATGCGCTGGCCGAAGACCTGGTGCAGGAAACCTTCGTGTCGGTGTGGAGAAAGGCTGCCTTGTATTCGAACCAGCGAGGCGCTGCGAGCACCTGGATCTTCACCATTGCCCGCAATCTGCGAATCGACCAGCTACGCCGACAGTCCAACAGGCCTTACGAGGATCTTGAAGCGATCGAGCTGGCCAGCGAGGCTCCCATTGGCAGCGCCGTCGCCGAACAGAATCAGGTGGTCGAACGCGTCACTGCTGCGCTGGCCAACCTTCCGGCCGAGCAGCAGGACGTCATACGCCTTAGTTTTATTCACGACATGCCTCACGCCCAGATCGCCGAGACGCTGGGCGTCCCACTGGGGACCGTAAAATCGCGACTTCGCCTCGCCTATGGACGGCTCCGGCCCATGCTGGAGGACTTGCAATGAGTATCAATCACCACCCCGACATTACCACGCTGATGGCTTTCAGCGCCGGTACGCTCGACGAGCCCTACGCCACCGTGGTGGCGACACACCTGGCCATGTCGGAGGGCGGGCGTGAGACCTTGCGACATATCAACACCATCGCGGGCGCGGTCCTCAACGCAGAGCCCGAAGTGGAGCTGGCCACCGGTTCCCTCGATCGGTTGATGGGCGCTTTGGACGATGAAGACCGCATCAATGTCGTGGCGTATGACGCACGCCCCGTAGCCGGGGATATCCCCCTGCCCCTGCAGCGCTACCTGCCCAATGGCATGGAAGGCGTGCGCTGGAAATGGACGGGCCCCGGTGTGGCGACAGCTGACCTGGCCTGGGGCAAGGACGGACGCTCGCGCCTGATGCTGCTGCGGGTGGCCGCTGGCCGGCCTGTTCCCGAACATGGTCATGGGGGGCAGGAACTCACCCTTATCCTGTCGGGAGCCTATCGGGACCGATTTGGCGTGTTCGCCACGGGCGACATCGCCGACCACGACGAGGACGTGGAGCACCAGCCTATTGCCGAGCCAGGCGAGGACTGTATCTGCCTGGTGGCGGTGGATGCCAAGCTGACATTCCGCAGTCGGCTGTTGCGCGCGCTACAACCTCTGTTCGGCATATGACCGTGAAGACGGGAGTAGCGTGGATCATTGGCGGGGGATCGGGCATTGGCGCTGCTGTGGCGCAGTTGCTTGCCAGCCGCGGCTGGACCGTGGCGATCTCAGGACGGCGGGCGGAAAAGCTGGCGGACGTGGCCAAGGGCCACCCTACCATCAGCCCGTACCCGCTTGATGTGACCGATGGCGAAGCGATCAATGCAACGGTACACAAGATTGCTGCCGATCTGGGGCGGATCGACCTGTTCATCTTTGGCGCGGCGGCCTGGCAGCCCATGGACGTCGGTGACTACGACTATGACAAATTCAGCGCGATTGTGGACACGAACTATCTGGGCGTGATCCGGGTGGCAAATCCGCTGATCGAACAGATGGCGCGTCAGGGTGGCGGGCATTTTGCGGTGATCGCATCGGTGGCCGGCTATTTCGGCCTGCCGCGTTCGGCAGCCTATTCCTCGACGAAGGCGGGTCTGATCAACCTGCTTGAAACGATGCGAACCGAGCTGGCGCCGCGCAACATCGTGGTTCGGATGATCGCGCCCGGCTTCGTCAAATCCGAACTGACCGCCAAGAACGACTTTCCCATGCCGTTCCTTATGGAAGCGGACGCCGCGGCAGCAAGGATCGTTGATGGGCTGACGCAATCGGACCGCTTCGAGATCGCGTTCCCCAGGCGCATGGTGTGGCTGATGAAGACCGTGCGCTGGCTGCCCTACCCGATCTTCTTCTGGCTCACGGCCAAAATGCTGCCCAGGGATTGAACCTTTGCCGCCCAGGACGATTCTCCAACATCAAAGGAGATTTGTCATGGACGATCCAATCGACGCAACACAGCGACAGCCCAAGGGCGATCACAACCGTCGCCTCTCGCTCCAGCTCAGCCCCGATACATTCGCCGCAGAGGCCGGCGTCACGGTCGAGCAGCTGCGCGACTACGAACGCACCAGTCCCGATCAGACATTTGACAGCGAGGTCGCACGCCGGGTCGGACTGGCGCTCGATCGGCTGGAGCAGGTGCTACCCAATTCCCAGACCGGGCGGAACACTGTGGCCACCCAGCCGTTGTCTCCTGTGAACCCCCAAACAGGAGTATCCACCATGGACCACAGCAAGCACGTTCGTCTCGCCCCCACCGAACTCACCACCGAGACGCTGGACGGCGCGACCATTTATGGCGCTGACGACCACAAGGTCGGCCATGTTTCGCATGTGCACGGCGTTGGCCCGAGCAGCCAGATCATCGTCGATGTTGGTGGCTTTCTCGGCCTCGGCGCCAAGCCGGTCGCCGTCGGTGCCGGCGACCTTGAGTTCATGCGTGACGAAGATGGCGAGGTCCATGCGGTGACGACCTGGACCAAGGATCAGCTTGAGAAGATGCCAGAGCATCACCACCACTAAGCTCACCACAGATACCAAAAAGCCCCCGGACACGTCCGGGGGCTTTTTGCTGGCGGCTGCTAGTCTGGGCGGCGGTACTGATAGATGCCGACGTCGATAGAGCCCTCGGCAAAGCCAGCCTCGCAATAGCTGAGATAGTAGACCCATTTGCGCTTGAACTCGTCGTCATAGCCGAGAGGCGCAATCATCGGCCACCGTTCCAGGAAACGTTCGCGCCACAGCTTGAGGGTCTTGGCGTATGACAGGCGGAAGGTGTCGACGTTTTCGAGCACCAGGTTATATTTCTCACCGTATTCGCGCATCACCGTCTTGGTGAGCAGCATGCCACCGGGAAAGATGTAGCGCTGGATGAAATCGGGGCCGCTTCTGTAGCCGTCAAAATCGGCTTCATTGATGGTGATGGCCTGAATGGCCGCGGTGCCACCTGGCTTCAACCGGTCATGGACGGTCTGGAAGTAGCTATCCCAATTATCTTCGCCGACCGCCTCGATCATTTCGATCGAGCCGATATGATCGAACTGTCCCTCGGTGTGGCGATAGTCTTCAAAAACCAGGGTAGCGAACTCGTCGAGTCCCTGTTTGGCCAGGCGTTCCTGACCGTATTTGAGCTGTTCGGCCGACAGGGTGATGCCGCGCAGATTGGCTTTGTAGTCGCGCGCCACAGTCTCGGCAAACCCACCCCAGCCGCAGCCGATTTCGAGCACGCTTGAGCCCGGCGTAATACCGGCCAGATCGGCGACACGGCGGTATTTGATGCTCTGCGCTTCCTCCAGGCTTTGATTGCCCGAGGTGAACAGTGCCGACGAATAGGTCATGGACGGGTCGAGCCACTGGCCATAGAAATCATTGCCGAGGTCATAGTGCTCGGCAATGTTCTTCTTGGAGCCCTCGAGCGTATTGCGACGCGAGAGATGATAATGCAGATCGCCTGCCGCGCGTCTGAAAAATCCTGGATTGGCCTGCTCGAACATGTCGCGGTTCTGCAGAAAGAAGCGAAACAGCGCGGTCAGGTCATCGACTTCGATGTCCCCGTTCATGTAGGCGGAGGCAAAGCCGACAGTGCCGCGCTGCATGGCTTCGCTGAGAACCCGAAAGTTGTTGAGGCGCAACACGGAATGCCCGCCGCTTGCCGGGTTACCAAGAGTGCGGGTGCGACCATTGGGGAAAATCACGGTGACCGCGCCATGGCGCGGCGTGCCTAGCAGCGAAACGCCGATGCGATCTAGCGCCCAGGACACCAGACTTGTCCACGGCGTGACGCCGGTATTGGTATTGTCTATTGCTGTTTTCGTCATCGGCCCTAGAGATCCAACTTGTCCACTAAGATTGGTGTCCGCGCTTGAGTTGACGCCGCAATTTTAACGTCAATGGCATGCCTTTAAGCCACAAGAGCAACGCTTCCCAGTGTATGCCCACCACCACCTTAGCGGTCATAAATGGATATGCAAGCAGCAGTTTCAAGAGCGTTCGGTCGGTCAGCTGGCGGCGATCACCCTCAAAATAGGCGGTCAATATACCCCCCTCCTCGGTGGACAGCGTGATGCCGATAAACACCTGTTCGCGCGGCGGACGGATCGCAAAACGGTAGTTGCCTTCAAGCGTGTTGAAGGGCGAAACGAAAAAGACCTTCTTGGCGTCGTGGTGGATTTCGGCGCCCGGATCATCGACCCTGGCGTCATAGAAGTGGTGCTCCCCGAAAGTGTTGCTCACCTCATAGGCCATGAACCGGGTGACGCCTGCAGCGTCATCGCAATAATAGACGGTGATCGGGTTGAAGGCGAAGCCGAGCAGGCGCGGATAGGCCAGCATCCTCACGCGGGCAATATCGTGCACCCCCGCGGCGGCGGCCTTGCTGCGAATGAAGCCGGCAATACTGGTACCATCGCGTGGGCCGAAATCGCTAGCAAAGAGCGAGACAAGATTGAATCGGTTCAACGAGAAAAAGCGCAATTCCTGATGCAGCGCATCAAGGCGGTCGAGGTCCACCAGCATGGAAAACACCCGGTAGCGCAAGGCGTGGCGCTTGGGCCGGGCACGCTTGTGGACGACGTCGCCAACGTAAATGGCTCCCAGGGCCCAGGGATCTCGACCTATTGGGCTGCCCACAAGCGCTGATCTCCCTCAACCCAGTTATGCGCAATGCGGCCACGCTGCTGCGGAACTTGCCAGGGGCGCTGCGCCGGCCCCAGGCGCTCGGCCACTTCCAGGCCGGCCTGAAGCCCGTCCTCGTGAAAGCCGTATCCCATCCAGGCGCCGGCGAACCAGCTGCGCTGACTGCCCTGCACCTGCCAGAGGTCTTTTTGGGCGGCGATGGCTGCGGCGTCAAACAGGGGATGGGTGTAGTCGACCTTGTATTGCACCGAGCCGGCAGCGAATTCACGATGTGGATTTAGCGTCACGAACAAGTTCGAGGTGGTCGCCAGCGGCTGCAGGCTGTTCATCCAATAGGTAAGGCTCAAACCAACTTCGCCCTGCCCGCCTCGCAGGTAATTCCAAGAAGACCAGAGATGACGCCGACGTGGCATGAAGCTGGGATCGGTATGGAGCACGGCGTGATTGTTGGTGAAACGGAAGGCTCCAAGAATATTGCGCTCCGCGTCGCTGGGATCAGCCAGCAATGCCAATGACTCGTCGGCGTGGCAGGCAAAGACGACCTGATCGAAATGGCGACGGCTACCATCGGCAAAGAATATCTCGACGCCTTGGGCATGCCGCGCAACAGAGGCGATCGCCGCATTGAGCACCGTCTCAAATCCTTTGCCGGCAGC
>CAXBKI010000148.1:0-6808 GCA_963975955.1 uncultured Devosia sp. | reverse complement strand
CTGGGTTTAGAACGTCGTGAGACAGTTCGGTCCCTATCTGCCGTGGGTGTAGGAATATTGAGAAGAGCTGACCCTAGTACGAGAGGACCGGGTTGGACGAATCTCTGGTGGACCTGTTGTGGCGCCAGCCGCATTGCAGGGTAGCTAAATTCGGACGGGATAACTGCTGAAAGCATCTAAGCAGGAAGCCTCCTTCAAAACTAGTATTCCCTTGAGAGCCGTGGAAGACCACCACGTCGATAGGCCGGGTGTGGAAGCGCAGCAATGTGTGAAGCTTACCGGTACTAATAGCTCGATTGGCTTGATCGTTCTCATTAATCTATGTCCGCATAGAACGTGAAATGATCGGCTCAGAACACCAGACCAACACTCCTTGCATGGGAGAGTAGTTGGTCCAACAACCAAAAAACCAGAATTCACTCATACGTTTTTCGCTGACCTTGTGGTTCTTGCGAGGAGCCCAAGACCCGATCCCATCCCGAACTCGACCGTCAAATTCCTCCGCGCCAATGGTACTAAGTCTTAAGGCTTGGGAGAGTAGGTCACTGCAAGGTCTGCCAAAAACGTATGATCTCAATACAATGTCGAAACGAAATTCAAAAAGCCCGCACTGGAAACAGTGCGGGCTTCTTGCGTTCAAAAACTGCAATACCAGCAAAACCAACAAGCCAGAGCAGAGCGATGGGCGTGGGCGAAGTGCCGTTTTGCATCCCCGGCAGGTCGTTCGCTGTCGCCCGGATGGTGAAAAGCCGATAGATCCGTTGACATTGCGGGCGTGGCATCGCACCGTCAATGCCCTATATCGTATCGGATTTATCGATGACGCTGGTTTCTATCAAGGACTGCACGCGCGCCGCGCAGATCGCGCTGGAGGCGGCCGACGTGCCCCCCGAAGCGGCCCGCCTGCAGGTCGATCTGCTGCTTGATGCCCAATTACGCGGCGTGCCCTCGCACGGCTTTTTGCGGCTGGAGCGGATCATCGCGCGCATCGGCAACGGGGTCGCCAATCCCCGCACGCGCGGTGTGCACAATTGGCGCAGCGAAAGCTTTCTCAGCGTCGATGGTCAGCAGGGCCGGCACGCCGCGGACGTGCTGGCCGAACGGGCCAAGCAGAGCGGGATTGCCGTTGCGGCGATCGCCAACAACAATCACATCGGCATGCTGGCCTGGTATGCCGAAGCCATTGCCGAGGCCGGCCTGCTCAGCATCATTCTGACCACGAGCGAAGCGCTGGTGCATCCCTTTGGCGGCACCAGGGCCCTGCTGGGCACCAACCCCATTGCCATCGGCGTGCCCACTTCGGCTGGCCCCTTCGTCATCGACCTGGCCACAAGCCTGGTATCAATGGGGGAAATCCACGACTACGCCCATCGCGGCGCCGAGTTGCCGGAGGGCTGGGCGCTCGATGCCGAGGGACGGCCGACAACCGATCCGCAGGCGGCCAAGGCCGGCGCCATCGCGCCGTTCGGTGCAGCCAAGGGCTATGCGCTGGGCCTGGCATTCGAGCTGCTGGTCACGGCCCTGACCGGGGCCGCGCTCGGGCGGGAGGGGACGGGGACGCTCGACGCTGTGCATCCGAGCAATAAGGGGGATGTGCTTATCCTGATCGATCCGCTATCGGGGCAGGGGGCGGCGCTGGCCGCCTATCTCGAAACCATCAGGCAGACGCCACCCATGGCTGGATTTGAAGCAGTGTTGATACCGGGCGAGCGCGGACGGGCGCGCAAGGCCGAGCGTCTTGCTGCCGGTGTCGAGCTGGCTGACGACGTCTGGATCACCATGCAGCGGCTGCGCGACAATGCCCGGCCAATCTTGAGGGCACGATGAGCCTGTTTGCCGCGATGCGCGCGCCGCGCAGCATTGTTTTCGGTTCGGGGCAACGGCGCGCCCTGCCGGGCTACGCCAGGGCGCTCGGCCAGAAGGCCCTTATCGTCACCGATGAACGCATGGGGGCCAGTCCCGAGCTGGCGGCGTTGATCGATGGCCTCAGGCAAAGCGGCATGGCAATCGCGGTATTCGACCGGACGCTGCCGGAAGTGCCGCTGGACTGCATTGCCGATTGCGTGACGCTGGCGCGCCCCTTCGGACCCGATCTGGTGATCGGGCTGGGGGGTGGATCGTGCCTGGACATGGCCAAGGTCACCGCTGTCATTCTGGCGCATGGGGGCTCGCCGCGCGACTATTTCGGCGAGTTCAAGGTGCCCGGCCCGGTGCTGCCGCTGATCGCGCTGCCCACGACCGCGGGTACGGGGTCGGAGGCGACGCCCGTGGCTGTCGTGGCTGACAGCGAGCGGCAGCTCAAGGTGGGGATTGCCAGCCCTTTCATTGTTCCGCTGGTCGCCATTTGTGATCCGGAACTGACATTGAGTGCGCCGCCCGGCCTCACCGCCATTGCCGGCGCCGATGCCATGACCCACGCCATCGAGGCGCTGACCGCCGGACACCGTGTCGTGGATGCCGGCATCACGCATGAGCATGTGTTTCTGGGCAAGAATGCGCTCAGCGATGGCCATGCCCGCGAGGCGATCTTGCATCTGGCGCGCGGGCTCAAACGGTCGGTCGAACATGGCCAGGACCTGAGCGCGCGCGAAGACGTCATGTATGGCGCGCTGCTGGCCGGGCTGGCGTTCGGCACGGCGGGGACGGCGGCGGCGCATGCCATCCAGTATCCGGTGGGGGCGCTGACCAAGACCGCCCATGGGGCGGGCGTCGCCTGCCTCATGCCTTATGCCATGGCCTTCAACATCAATCACGCCACCACCGCGATGGCCGAGGTCGCGGTCGCAATGGGCGTTGCCGAGGCGGATGACGATGCCCTGGGCAATGCCGAGCGCGCCATCGTGGCGGTCGAGACGCTGTACGAGGCGATCGGCATCCCGCCCAATCTGCAGGCCCTGGGCCTGCGCGCCGACCAGCAGGACTGGACGGCTGAACAATCCCTGGGGGCCGCGCGTTTGGTCAAGAACAACCCGCGGCCGCTCGACCTCGATGCCATGCAGGCCATTGTCCGCGCCGCCTTCGCCGGCGACCGCCAGCAGCTTGCCAGATAAGGAATTTTTCCATGCTCAGCCTTCCAGATTCCCTGAACGCGTTTGGCCTTCAGGACGCGGTCAAAACCGATCTCTATATCGGTGGCGCCTGGCGCGCCGGCGCTGAAGGCAAGCGTATCGACGTGCTCGATCCCTCGACCGGCAAGTCCATTGCCAGCATTGCCGATGCCACCGTCGAGGACGGGCTGGCGGGGGTCAAGGCCGCGCACGATGCCTTGCCGGCCTGGGCTGGGATGGCGCCGCGGCAGCGTGGCGAGATCCTGCGCAGATGCTGGGAACTGATGGTGGCGCGCAGCGAAATGTTCGCGCGGCTGATAAGCCTCGAAAACGGCAAGGCCCTGCCCGATGCCAGGGGCGAGGTGGCCTACGCGGCAGAGTTCTTCCGCTGGTTTTCCGAAGAAGCGGTGCGCCTCAATGGCGATTTCTCGATTGCCCCGAGTGGCAACAACAAGATCTTGGTGACCCAGCAGCCCATCGGCGTTGCCGTGCTGATCACCCCGTGGAATTTTCCGGCCGCCATGGCCACCCGCAAGATCGCCCCGGCCCTGGCGGCCGGCTGTTCGGTGGTGCTCAAGCCGGCGACGGAAACGCCGCTGACCGCCTTTGCCATGGCCGCGCTGATGGAAGAGGCCGGGGTACCTAAGGGCGTGGTCAACGTGGTCACCACCTCGACCTCGGGCAAGCTGGTCTCGGCCATGCTGCATGACCCTCGCGTGCGCAAGCTCTCCTTCACCGGCTCGACCCAGGTGGGCCGCACCCTGCTCAAGGAGGCCGCCGACCAGGTGATCAACTGCTCGATGGAACTGGGCGGCAATGCCCCGTTCGTGGTGTTCGATGATGCCGATCTCGACAAGGCGCTCGATGGCGCCATGCTGGCCAAGATGCGCAATGGCGGCGAAGCCTGCACTGCGGCCAACCGGTTTTACGTGCAGGCCGGCATCGCCGAGCGCTTTGCCAGGGGCCTGGCCGAACGCATGGGGGCAATGCAGGTGGGACCAGGCTATGACGAGGCTGTCGCCTGCGGGCCGTTGATCAACCAGGGCGCGGTCGACCGCATTGCCGATCTGGTCAAGGATGCCGTGGCCAAGGGCGCAACGGTGCTCACCGGCGGCACGGCGCGCGGGGGCGAGGGGTTCTACTTTCCACCGACAGTGCTGACCGGGGTTTCGGGCGATGCCGAGATGGTACGGGACGAGATCTTTGGCCCGATTGCCCCCATCTCGGTGTTCCAGACCATGGATGAGGCCATCGCCCTGTCCAATGACAGCGAATACGGGCTTATCGCCTATGTCTACACCGAAGACCTTAAAAAGGGACTGCAGGTGGCCGAGCGTTTCGAGGCCGGCATGGTGGGGCTCAATCGCGGCATTGTCTCCGATCCGGCGGCGCCTTTCGGTGGCGTCAAGCAATCGGGGCTGGGCCGGGAAGGCGCCCATCATGGCATCATGGAATTCTGCGAAACCAAATATATCGCGGTGAGCTGGTAGATGGCCGTTCCAAGCGCGGTTGCCGGCCTGCTCCGGCGCCCCGCCCGGCTGGGCGACGAGGTCTATAGCGCGATTTTTGCCCGCATCATGTCGCTGGAGATCGCACCGGGATCGCGGATTTCGATCGATGCCGTGGCCCGGCAATTGGGGGTGTCGCAGACGCCCATTCGCGAGGCGTTGACCCGGCTGGAAAGCGAAGGGCTGGTCATCAAGACCCATCTGGTGGGGTACAGTGCGGCGCCGCAGATGACGCCGGCCGAACTGGCCGAGCTTTATGAACTGCGCCTGCTGCTGGAGCCCTTCGTGGTGCGCAAATGTGCCCTGACCATGCCCGAGACGATGATCGATCACCTGGCCAGTCTGTGTGCGGAGATGGAGGCGCTCTCAAACCGCGAGGACCTCAACGCCTACGCCCAGTTCGCCCAGATCGACATGGCCTTTCACGACCAGCTGGCGGCCAGCGCCGGCAATGGCCTGGTGGTGGACGCGCTCTCGCGCCTGCATACCCATGTCCACCTGTTCCGCCTGGTCTTCAACGCCCGGGCGACCGACACCGCCGTGGCCGAGCACGCCGCCATACTGGGCGCCATCCGGGCGCGCGACCCCGACGCTGCCGAGAGTGCCATGCGCACCCATATCGAACAGTCGCGCCTGCGGTTTTCGGCTGCATAGCGACGCGGCCGGTCGTGCCCGCTCAGCAGGCCACCACATTGACGGCCAGGCCGGCCAGGCTGGTTTCCTTGTAGCGATCGCTCATGTCCAGGCCGGTCTGGCGCATGGTTTCGATGCAGGCATCGAGCTGGACATAGTGGTTCCCGTCGCCCTTGAGCGCCAGCGAGGCGGCGGTGACAGCCTTGACCGCGCCAAAAGCGTTGCGTTCGATGCAGGGGATCTGGACGAGGCCGGCAACGGGGTCGCAGGTCATGCCCAGATGGTGCTCGAGCGCGATCTCGGCAGCGTTCTCGACCTGTTCGGGTGTGCCGCCCATGATCGCGCAAAGCCCCGCGGCGGCCATGGCCGAGGCTGAGCCCACTTCGCCCTGGCAGCCCACTTCGGCGCCCGAGATGGAGGCATTGTGCTTGATGATGCCGCCAATGGCGGCAGCGGTCAGCAGATAATCCCTTATGGTCTGGGGCGTGGCGGCAGCGTTGAATTTGAGAAAATAGCGCATCACGGCCGGAATGACGCCGGCGGCGCCATTGGTCGGGGCGGTGACGACGCGGCCGCCGCCGGCATTCTCCTCGTTGACGGCCATGGCGTAAAGGCTCAGCCAGTCATTGGCCATCAGGGGCGTCAGCTCATTGCGCTGCCATTGCGGTTCAAGCTGCTCGAATATGCTGCGGGCGCGGCGTTTGACTTTGAGGCCGCCGGGCAGGGTGCCGGTCTGGGCAATGCCGCGATCGATGCAGCCATTCATCACGCTCCAGATCTCGTCGATGCCGCGATCAAGCGCCACCCGGCTGGTGCTGGCTTCTTCATTGGCGCGCTTCATGGCGGCGACGGACAGGCCCGAGGCAGCCGCCATGGCCAGCATGTCGCGGGCGTGGGCGAATGGATAGGGCACGTCAGCCTGGGCGGGGGAGGCGTGCTTGAGTGCCTCGAGTTCCTCGGCGCTGACCACAAAGCCGCCGCCGATGGAAAAATAGGCGCGGCGCAGCAGCAATTGGCCATCACTGTCGTAGGCGGCAAACTGCAGGCCATTGGGATGGCCGGGCAGGACGGTGGCCTTGTCAAAGGTCAGGTCCACTGCCGGGCGGAAACGGTAAGCGGCGTGCCCGGGCGGGTGCACGGTGCCGCTGGCCTCGGTGGCGGCCACCATGGCGTCCATGGCGTCAGGGTCAACGGTCTTGGGGTCCTGGCCGCACAGACCCAGAATGACGGCGCGGCCGCTGCCATGGCCAATGCCGGTAAAGGCCAGCGAGCCGTGCAGGCTGGCGGTCAGTGCCGCCGGGCGGGCATTGCGGGCGCGGGGCCAGTCGCCCCCCGCCAGCTCATCGAGAAAGCGCCGCGCCGCCGTCATTGGTCCCATGGTGTGGGAGCTCGATGGACCGATGCCGATTTTGAAGACGTCGAATACGGAGAGGAACATGGCCGCCATAGTGGCTGATCCGTGGCCCAGCGCAAGGGCCGATGGCGGCGCCGCCCGATGCGGCCGGCGCCGATACCGTCGGCATCGTTCCAGAATGGGCAACAGTGTGTGGCGACATTGGCGGTTGCCTCGGCGCCTGAGGCCGTCGATATCTGCTGGGACACAGTGCAGGAGTTTGTCAT
>CAXBKI010000147.1:0-6868 GCA_963975955.1 uncultured Devosia sp. | reverse complement strand
CGCCCGCCGCGCCACGTCTTCATCTGCGGCACCAATGGCTTCGTTAATACTGTAGCCGACGGGCTTGTTGCGGCCGGCATCGCGACCGACGCGGTGCGCACCGAGCGCTATGGCGGCTGACGCCGGCAGCGCCAAACAAAGCGGGGCGGCAGCTGCTGCTACCGCCCCAGGACGTCAGGGAGAAAACCGCTCGCGGGACTAATCGCGGGGCTGAGGAATAATGCGCAGATAGGGCTTGGGTTCCTTCCAGCCCTGGGGATATTTGGCCTTGGCAGCCTCGTTGCTGACCGTGCCGGCGATGATGACATCGTCGCCATTTTCCCAGTTCACCGGGGTGGCAACCTGATGCTTGGCGGTCAGCTGCAGGCTGTCGATGACGCGCAGCACTTCATTGAAATTGCGGCCGGTCGACGCGGGATACTCGATCTTGAGCTTGACCTTCTTGTCGGGCCCGATGACGAACACCGACCGCACGGTCAGCGTATTGTCGGCATTGGGGTGGATCATGTCATAGGCGCGGGCGACCGAACCGTCGGTATCGGCCAGCAGCGGGAAATTGAGCGCAGTGCCCTGGGTTTCCTCGATGTCCCTGGCCCAGCCGGCGTGATCTTCGAGCTTGTCGACCGAAAGCCCCAGCACCTTGACGCCGCGCTTGTCGAACTCGGGCTTGAGCTTGGCGGTAAAGCCCAGCTCGGTCGTGCACACGGGGGTGTAGTTCTTGGGGTGGCTGAACAGGACGGCCCAGGAGCCTTCGATGTAATCGTGGAAGTGGATCGGACCCTCGGTGGAGTCAGCGGTGAAATCGGGGGCTGTGTCGCCAATCAGAATCGACATGATGGTCTTCCTTCCCAGGCCGCGGTGCCTGTTGTTCGTCCGTGAGGATATCGCATTCGCCGGGCCGGGTTGAAGCGGCCCCTGGCGGAATGTTTTTATGTTCTGTCCCGCGGGCGCGCCAAGGTGTTCCATGGTCGCTATTGCGCGGCAGGCCGGGCAGGGGCACCATCGCGCCACACCACCTGCTCGGTATCGAGCGGAATGACTGACAGGCTCATCTTGCCGCTGCCCTGCTGGATCTCGCGGGCATGGGCCAGATAGATCAGCGAATTATTGGTCGCGTCATAGATGCGGCTGACGCGCAGCGACTTCCAGATCAGCGAGCGCCCTTCCTTGAAGATCTCCTCGCCGCCCCCTCTGGTGGAAATCCTGCCGATGGTGATCGGCCCGGTGACCGAGCAGTCGAGCGCCGAATAGGACGGGTCCTCGAACCAGTTACCCTGCTGCAGCCGATCGATGAAGGAGCGGTTGAAATAGGCCAGGTGGCAGACCACGCCATCGACCTGGGGATCGGCCAGCGCATCGATGGCGATGTCGTTGCCGGTCCAGTCGACGCCCACGCTGCCGACCTCGCGGCTGTCGCCACAGGCGGCAAGGATCAGGGCAAGGCCGGCGGTCACGGCGAAGGCGGCAAATCGGTTCATCCACGGCTCCCAGGGTTAGGCGCCACAGATGGGCCCCCCGCGCCGCCAACGCAAGGGTCAGCGACGGTTTTCGCGCAGATGGCGCTCGAGAATGCGCACCAGCAGCGACAGCGAGATGGTCAGCGTCAGATAGAGCAGCGCCACCACATTATAGGTCTCAAAGAACAGGAAGCTGCCCGAGGAATAGACCTTGCCCAGCTGGGTGATGTCCTGCACCCCCAGCGCCGAGACCAGCGCGCTGTCCTTGATCATGGACACGAAATCATTGCCCAGCGGCGGCAGGATGGTGCGCAGCGCCTGGGGCGCAATCACCAGGCGAAAGCATTTCCAGCGGCTCAGCCCCAGCGACCGCGCCGCCTCGAGCTGGCCGCGATCGACCGCCTGGATGCCGGCGCGAAAGATCTCGGCGATAAAGGCCGAATAGCACACGGTGAGCGCGACGATGGCGCGCCAGGCAAAATCGAACTGCCGCACGGTGATGGCGGCCTCGAACGGCTGCAGCAGCCAGTTGACCGCCCCCACCATGGCCGGCGCGCCGACAAAGGCGACATAGAACAGGAACACCAGCACCGGAATGCCGCGGATGATTTCGACGTAGAACGTCGCCAGTTCACGCAGGATGCGGTTGTCCGAGGTGCGGGCCAGCGCGATCAGCAGGCCCAGCAATGTCGCCCCGGTAAAGGCCACCCCGGTGACCCACAGCGTCGTGCCCAGCCCGCCCGAAACCGCCGCGAAGATCTGGGCATAGCTCGCATTGGTGGCGATGCCCCAATAGCCGAGCACGAACAGCAGCACGATGGCCAGCAGCCACCAGGGGACACGGGCAAGGATAGAGGGTTTGCGGGGAATGTAGGTCATGGATTCCTGGGCACGAGCGGGGGTCGATCTGGTCGCAGCCTACCCCACCCTGCTCGATCGCGGACTTGGCCTGCCAGGTCCTGTCTCGCTTCCCTCCCCACAAGGGGGAGGGGTGACGACTGATGGACTGTTGCCGGGCGACTACTGCCTGGCGTTGAACTCGTAGAACCATTTCTGCTGCAGCGCATCCATGGTGCCATCGGCCTTGATCTGGGCGAGCGCGGCATTGATGGGGCCGGTCAGCTCGGAGCCGGGGGTGAGGATGAAGCCGAAATCCTCGGTGCCCAGCGGCGTGCCCACGACTTTGAAGGCCCCCGGATTGGCGCCGATATAGCCATTGGCCGAGGTCTGGTCCATCAGCACGGTATCGACGTCATTGGCCTGCAGCGCCTGCACCGAGGCACCAAAGGTGTCGAACAGCTTGATGCGTGGATTGGCCTCGTCGCCATCGAGCACGTCATAGACCGCGACGTAGAAATTGGTGGTGCCGGCCTGGGCGCCCACCAGCAGGCTGGCATCGGCGGCAAAGCTTGGCGCGTCGGTGAAGCGCGTCTCGTCGGCGCGCACCAGCATCAGCTGCTGGCTGGTCAGGTAGCTGTCGGAAAAATCGATCTGCGCCTTGCGCTCGTCATTGATGGTGATGCCATCCATGCCGACATCGAACTGCCCGTCGCGCACCGCCTGGATCATCACGTCCCAGCTCGAGAGCTCCCAGGTGACCTTGGCATTGAGCCGGCTGGCGATCTCGTTGAACAGGTCATATTCGAAGCCGACGCCCTCGCCCGTCGCCGGATCGGCAAAATTGAGCGGCACATAGGCGTTTTCGGTGACCGCGACGATGCTCCGGCCGGCCAGATCGGGCAGCTCCTGCGCGGCGGCGGCCGAAAGCCCGAGCGTCATTGTGGCCGCCGCGGCGGCGAGCAGTCTGGTGAGTGATGACATGAGGCGGCAATCTCCCGAGCAATGGTTTGGCCGGGAGACTAAACCAGTGGCCGGCGAAATGAAAATGGGCTTTACGCCGCGTCCTCGACCTCCGCGCCGGGGGCGTTCTTCTTGACCGAGGCAATGGCGTTGAGCGCATTGGCCCGCGTGGTATAGGTTTCCGAGCGCACCATGGTTTCCCCATTGGCGGCCACAAAGCGCACGAAGAACTGCCCGTCTTTGGAGCCGGCGACCTCGAAGCGATAGCCCGAGCCGGTTTCGTCCCGGGTCAGGTCGACGGTTGCCGCCTCCGGCGCGTTCTTCTTGATCGACTCGATGGCCGATTTTGCGCTGGCCTTGGCCTTGTAGTTCTCCGACCAGACGATGGTCTCGGCATTGTAGACAAAGGCGAACTTGAACTGCTCATTGGCCGCCGCGGTGATCTTGAACTTGTGTGCCATGACGCTGGCCCTCCCTGGTTGCAGCGGCCTCCCCGGACCGCCCGCAAAAGACTAGCCGGACTCCGCCGAATTGGAAGGGGGAAGTTGATGGCCGTCGATGTGGCCGAGCGAGCGCTCGGGATCGATCCTGTCGCGCACCAATTGCTTGAGCGCCTTGACGTCGGGAAAGCCGCCATCGCGCTTGCGCTCCCAGACCAGCGCGCCATCGATCGCGATCTCGAAAATCCCGCCCGTGCCCGGCACCAGCGTCACCCCGCCCAGCTCGAGGCTGAAGGTGGAAAGGACTTCCTGAGCCATCCAGGCCGAGCGCAGCAGCCAGTTGCACTGCGTGCAATAGGTGATGGTCAGTTGCGGGCGCGCCTCTGTGGTCATGGGGCGGCGGGCAGATGCCGCTCGATGGCCGGGACCAGCGCCTCGGGCACCGTATCGGGCGCGAAGCGCTGGATCACGCTGCCATCGGGCGCGACCAGGAACTTGGCGAAATTCCACTCGATATCGCCCGGATGGGCCGCTTTGAGCCAGCCATAGAGCGGGCTCTCGTCCGGGCCATTGACATCGAGCCTGGCAAACATGGGGAAACTGACCCCGTAATTGCGGCTGCAGAAATCGGCGATCTCGGCGGCGCTGCCCGGCTCCTGCCCGGCGAACTGGTTGCAGGGAAACCCCAGGATGACGAGGCCTTGCTCGCCATAGCGCTGATAGAGCGCCTCGAGCCCCTCAAATTGCGGCGTGAGGCCGCATTTGGAGGCGGTATTGACGATCAGCACCAGCTTGCCGGCATAGGCGGCCAAAGGCTGGGCGGAGCCATCGAGGCGGGGCAGGGTGAAGTCTGAAACTGTGCTCATGGGCGCGAGCATAGCCCATGCCGGGCGGCAGGGTGACAGGTTTTTTTGGGGCCGTCACCGCAAATTGGCGGCCTCAGGCCTCCGGCGCGGCCTCGGCGAGCGCCGCCTCGGCCGGCACGCGCAGATCGGCTTCGCTGACGATGCGCTGATAGGCTTCCAGGGTAGACTGCACCTTGTACTGCACCATGTGGCCCTCATAGGGGAGCAGCGCAACGATGGTGCAGGCGGCAGCCTTGCGGGCGCTGCTGCCGTGCAGGGGAAGCAATTCGAGGGTCTGGCCGACGGCATATTTGTGCATTGCAAGGCTCCGGAACGAGAATGCGGGCCGCTGCGCAGGGCAGGCGGCCCGCAAGAAAGGCTAGAGAGCGGCCAGATTGGTGGCGCTGGCGCGGCCGTCGCGACCCTTTTCGACTTCAAACGAAACCTTCTGGCCTTCGTTCAGGCTGGACATGCCAGCGCGCTCGACGGCAGAAATATGCACGAAGGTGTCCTCGCCGCCGGTATCAGGCTGGATGAAACCAAAGCCCTTGGTGGCGTTGAAGAATTTGACGGTGCCGTTGATGGCCATGAGCGTGAGATCCGAACTTGCGCCCGCCCCGGGGGGAACGGGCAATTCCCCGTGGCAACATGCACACAGGGGCAGAAAACGTTGACAAAGTTCAGGGGATCACCAGCGCCCCGGGATCGCCGGAAGCATGGGCAAGCCATCAAAGGCTGAAAACGTGAAGGGTTCATTAGCATCTCGGGGGGGCGAGAGCAAGGAAAGGCGTGGGGGGCGCATGCCGACGCCCCGGACGGCGCGGACGCCTCGGGGGATGGTGGGCGAGCCCCGAGGGGGGGCGATAAGGTCTGCCGACCGCTCAGTCGGCCAGGGCGCCCCATTCGGGCCGCCAGTCGCCATCATCGACGATGACGGCAATGCGGTTGAGCTGGTTCTGCTGGCGCAGCGCCTCGGCTGCCCTGAGGGCGGCGGGCACCGGCAGCGGAAAATCGGCGATCACCTCCACCGCCGCGACATCGGCCACCATCCGTCCCAGCGCCCGGCGCACCGTGACGATCACGGCATCATGCGGCAGGCGATCATGTGGATAGAGGCGTTTGAGTTCGATCGTGGTCATCGGTTTCCCCCAGCTTACCTATCAAAAGGGTGAGGGAGTCAGTGGTTCCATCACGATGGTGATTGTGATGGGGGATGGTCGGTCACAACCGGGGTGGTGGTGTGCGGTGTGCAGGACGGGCGCCGCCTGCGGAGCGGGCCGGCCTTGAGGAGATTTTTCCCCGAAAGGCGGTTTGGTGGTGGAGGAGCGGGGATAAATTATCCCGCAGATGCTTCCGGCGTATTAGCTGCCCCCGATGAAGCAATCAAAGAGCCAGTAAACGTGAGAAGCGCCGCCAGTTCCACCTCAAGATAGGACGGGAAAGCTGCATCCAACATAGGTTTAGGAGCGTTATCGTCATCAACCCAGCGCCTTGCCGCACCTGACTTTTCTTTGCGCCGCCCCTTCTGAAATATGTCTCTATATCTGAATGGCGATATGCCGAGGAACGGTACAAATGACACTTTCCCTTGGACCTCTACTTCGATAGCCACTTCGTTCGCGTGCAGATCTTTAGCCTTACTTTTCGGGTATGGCTCGATGTATACTACCCTCTTTATTCCAGCAGCAAGTAAGTGTTTTGTGCAGTTATGGCAGGGAAATGTAGTGCAATAAAGCGTCGCGCCCTTTATGCTCTTGCCCAGTCTCGCGGCATCGCAGACTGCACACATTTCTGCATGAACGATCCTACCAAACTCCGTTATGTCTAAAAATGCGGAGCCCAGAAGTGAACCTGTTCCATCATTACGCTTTATGTCTTCTGCAGTCGGTTTTTTACATAGCACTTCCAAAAGAACAGAGGGCGTTCCGTGCTGTTTGGCCGTCTCAGATAAAAGCCCGCTATTATCCAAGCGCTCCAAAACTTCCCTTAGAACTTCTTTTTTCATCGCGTCATTTGGATCGTGTCCAATTACCACGTCACGAAAGTCAGGATTTTCGCCGTCCCAATAAGTACCACCAAATGCTTTAGGAACTTCGTTGCATCCCTGCGTGATTATTTCGCCATCGTCGGAAAAAATTGCGGCCCCAACCTGTCTGGATAGATCGGAGGAACGCAGTGAGGCCGATTTTGCGGCGTACATTCCGTACTCATCTTTACTTGGAGCCGTATCCGTTCGTCCGAAAAACGCCTGAACAAAGCGATGGAGCTTTCCATCCATTTCCTGCTTGTTGATCCCATCAATGAACACGTCACCCAAGTGGAACGT
>CAXBKI010000146.1:0-6898 GCA_963975955.1 uncultured Devosia sp. | reverse complement strand
CGCCACCGCCGCCGCCGGCGGCAAGGATGTCCGCATCGGTGGCGGCCCCACCACGGTCCGCGCCTATCTTGAGGCCGACCTTGTCGATCACCTGCATGTCGCCATCGCGCCCATCATCCTGGGCAGCGGCGTTCGCCTGTGGGATAACCAGCGCGGTCTCGAAACCCGCCTGCCATCGGTCAAATCCGCAACCGCCGAAAGCGGCACCATCCATCTGACCTTCGCCCGGTGAGGCCGCTGGCGGCGCGACAGCCCCTGCTCGCCTGGATTGCCGGTGTTCCAGGCGCACCTGCTGCAGCAGCAGAGTCAGACTTAGAGATAACCGTGTCCTGTCTCCCTTGGCCGAAGCAAGCATGGGACAGGCGACTTGCACGCCCCATGACCAGCTGCGCGCCTGCACACAATCTGCACCGTTTCTCGATGATCGCTCCACACTGACCTGATGATCTCTGCACGGGCCGGATGCCGGTCGCGTTCAAAGTCACCTGGTGCAGTCATGCCGTCCTTCCGCCTTGCGATCCTTCTGCCCACCGTCTTGCTTGCGGGCTGCTCTAGCCTGACTACACCTTATGTCCGGCCGGCTTTGCCAGGCGCGCCGGCATGGACGGATAGTGCGGGCGTCTCCAATCCGGCCGCTGCCACGCAGTGGTGGCGAAGCTTTGGTGACACCAGGTTGAACCAGCTCGTCGAGACGGTCCTGGCAAACAACAATGACATTTTCGCTGCCAACCTGCGCATGCGCAAAGCGCTGTTGCAGGCGGACATGGCCGGCGTGGCAAAAGCGCCGCTGCTCAACGGCTCGGGCAGTGCACAGAATGTCCGGCCGCTCGCCGATGCTGCCGCCAGCAGCAACAGCTTCAGCCTTGGGCTGGGAGCAACCTACGAAATCGACCTCTGGGGTCGCCTGACCAGCGCGCAGGATGTTGCGGCTCTGCAGGCCGCCGCCTCGGCCGAGGACGTCGAGGCCGCGCGCACGACGGTCGTTGCCGCAACCATCAAGAGTTACTGGCGTCTGGCCCACACCAATCAGGATCTGGCTGCCGCGCGTGCCTCGCTCGAGGTTGCCCGCCAGGTCGAGGACCTGGTCAAGGGCCAGGCAAGAGCAGGCACGGCCACCGAGCTTGAACTGGCCGAAGTGCGCCAGTCACTTGAGAGCCAGGCGGCAGCCCTTTCCGACCTGGAACAGAACCGGGTCGTGCTCCGCAATGCATTGGGGGTACTGCTCAACGGCGTGGCAAACCCCGTTGCAGAGCCGCAGCATTTGCCGGGACGCACGCCCGTTCAGATCACCGCGGGCTTGCCAGCCGAACTTCTCGGGCGGCGGCCGGATCTGAGGGCAGCGGAATTGCGGCTGCGCGCCTCCTTGCGCAATGTCGACAACACGCGCGCCAGCCTTTATCCGCAGATAAGCTTGACCGGAAATCTGGGCGCAACCAGCCCAGACCTTCTCCAGATCCTGTCGAACCCGATTGCCACACTTGGCGCCGGCCTGATCCTGCCATTCCTCAATTTCCGCGATGGCGAGCTCCGCGTGAAGGTCTCAGAGGTCGACTACCAGATCGCCGTCTCCGAATTCCGTTCGGCGCTGCTGACCGCCTTTAGCGACACCGGGACGGCGCTCAACGCCAGAACCACGCTCAACCAGAAGTCGCGGCGCCTGCGTGCAGCGCTCGAGGCGGCGCAATCGGCCGAAAAACTGACCGAGGAGCGCTATCGCGCCGGCGCCGTGGCGCTGCGGATCTGGCTCGATGCGCAGGAACGTAGCCGGACCGCGACGCGAGCGCTGGCGGCCAACCGGCTGGAGCAATTGGTCACCGAAGTCCGGATTTTCCGCGTGCTGGGCGGCTCTCCTTCCCTGTCCGCCCCTGCGCCTCGCTGATGCAGCGCCCCTATTCTCCGAGTAAATCATGATGTCATCGAAACTTCGCTTCCTGCCGGTCCTGCTCCTGGCAGCCGCCCTCGCCGCCTGCTCGAGTTCGCAGGACCAGACCTCTGAAATGCCTACGGCGGAAGCGCCGCTCGTTTCGGTGGTCGAGCTCAAAGCCGGTTCGATAAGTGTATGGGACGAATTGCCAGCCCGTGTATCGGCCCTGCGGACAGCGGAAGTGCGCGCGCAGGTTAGCGGCCTGATCGTCAGGCGGCTCTTCCAGGAGGGCAGCGAAGTGACAAAGGGGCAGCCGCTCTTCGAGATCGATGCCACAACCTATAGCGCTGACGTTGCGAGCGCCGAAGCGAGCCTGCAGAAGGCCCGCGCCGTGCTCAACCAGGCGACGGCAGAATTCGAACGCGCCGAGGCGCTCCGCGCCGGCAATAACATCAGTGACCAGGCTTTCGACCTTGCCAATTCGCAGCATGCCCAGGCTGCGGCCGATGTCGCTCAGGCCGAGGCAGCGCTGAAAAAGGCCAGGCTCTCCCTTGACCTCACGACGATAAAGGCGCCCATCGATGGGCAGATCGGCGTTGCAAGCGTTGGTGAAGGTACACTCGCCGAAGCCACCAGCACGACCAGCCTTGCCACGATCCAGCAGATCGGCAGCGTGCATATCGACATTCGCCAGCCAGCCTCGCGGCTCGAGCATCTGCGAGAGCTTGCCAAAACCGGCGGTCTCAAGGAACCGGGCACCATTCCCATCGAAATCCTCGCCAGCGAGGGACTTGGCGGTGTCATCGCGGCCAAGGCTCTCTTTTCCGATATCAGTGTCGACGAAGGGACCGGCAATGTGCGCCTTCGGGCGGTGGCCGACAATGCCGGACGGATGCTTCTGCCTGGCATGTATGTGCGGGCGCGGGTACCTCGCGGAACCTATCCCGATGCGATCAGCGTGCCGCAGCAGGCTGTCGTGCGCGATACGCTTGGCGCACCCAGCGTCTTCGTTGTCGCCGATGGCAAGGCAACGCCCACGGTCGTGACTTTGGGTGAGCTGGTTGAAGGCAGCTACATTGTGACCAGCGGCCTCAAGGCCGGCAATACCATCGTTGTCGAAGGCCAGGACAAGTTGTCTGTGGCCGGCCCTGTGCGCACCGTTCCCTTTGGCTCTCCGCCAAAAGCCCCATCCCCACCAGCCGCAACACACTAAGCATCAGGCGAGCCCAATGCCCCAGTTTTTCATCGATCGCCCCGTCTTCGCGTGGGTGGTGGCCGCGTTCATCGTTCTGTTCGGCGTCATCGCCATCCCGCAATTGCCTGTCGCACGGTTTCCATCGATCGCGCCGCCCAGTGTCAGTGTCTCGGCCAGCTATCCAGGTGCATCGGCGCGGACCGTCAATGAGGGGGTGGTGATTCCGATCGAGCGCGAGCTGACCGGGGTCAAGAACCTCCTCTATTTCAGCTCGTCCGCCGACAGCACCGGCAGCGCGAATGTCAGCCTGACCTTCGCGCCGGGAACCGATCCCGAGCTTGCCATGGTGGACGTGCAGAACCGGCTGAAAGGCGTTGAACCGCGCCTGCCGGCTCTTGTGCGCCAGAGCGGTCTCACCGTTGAGTCGGCGACTGCGGGTTTTCTGGCCATCGTGACACTGACCTCGGAGGGCAAGCGCTTTTCGGCGCTGGATCTCGAAGACTATCTGGCCAAATACATCGTTCCTGAGCTCAAGCGCATCAAGGGCGTGGGCAAGCTGCAGTCGTTCGGCACCGAGAAGGCGATGCGCATCTGGGTCGATCCGCTCAAGCTCGAAATGCTGAACCTCGGCATTTCGGACGTCACGGCCGCTATTGCGGGGCAGAACCTGCAGATTGCACCGGGCCAGCTGGGCGCCGGACCGACCGTTCCCGGGCAGGCGATCACCGTGCCCTTGACCGTGCGCAGCGATCTCACGACCGCTGAACAATTTAGCAAGATCGTCATCAAGGGCGAACGCAACGGCGCCACCGTCCTCCTGGGCGATGTGGCGCGCGTCGAAATCGGGGCTCAAACCACCGGCTTCTCGATGCAGCAGAATGGCAACCAGGCGACAGGTGCCGCCATCCAGCTGTCGCCCGGCGCAAATGCCGTGGCGACGGCCAATGCAGTCAAGGCTCGCCTCGCCGAACTCAAGCTCTCCATGCCCCAGGGCATGTCCTATGCCCTGCCCTTCGACACATCGCCCTTCATCAAGGTGTCGATTGAGAAAGTGATCTTCACCCTGCTCGAAGCCATGGCGCTGGTGTTTGCCGTCATGTTCCTGTTCCTGCAGAACGTACGGTACACCATTATCCCGGCTATCGTTGCGCCGGTGGCCTTGCTCGGCACCTTCGCGGTCATGTCGTTCGCGGGCTATTCGATCAACGTCCTCACCATGTTTGGCATGGTGCTGGCGATCGGCATCATCGTCGATGACGCGATCGTGGTTGTCGAAAACGTCGAGCGCATCATGGCGACCGAGGGACTTTCCCCCAGGGACGCAACGCGAAAGGCCATGAAGGAAATCACCGGCGCGGTGATCGGCATCACTGCCGTGCTGGTAGCCGTGTTCATTCCGATGGGCCTTGCCAGCGGATCCATTGGTGCCATTTACCGCCAGTTTACCCTGTCAATGTCGGTTTCGATCCTCTTCTCGGCCTTCCTTGCCCTCACACTGACGCCAGCCCTTTGCGCGACTATTCTCAAGCCTGTCGATCATCACAAGAAGAAGTGGCTGCCTTTCGCGCTGTTCGACAAGGGTGTCGACACGGTCACGCGCGGCTATGGCAAGACCGTCGGCGGCCTGCTGCGTCGCGGCGGGCGGATGATGGCGCTCTATCTCGTGCTCGTGGTTGCACTTGCCGTCTGGTTCCCACAGGTGCCGTCCGCCTTCATGCCGGACGAGGACCAGGGCAATTATACCGTCTCGATCACGCTGCCGGCCGGCGCGACGCAGGAGCGGACTGCAAAGGTCACGGACTTTCTCAACACGGAGGTGCTCAAGCGCGAGGCTACGCAGGACAATCTGCTGATCAACGGCTTCAGCTTCATGGGCAGCGGCAGCAACGCGGCAATGGCTTTCGTGACACTCAAGGACTGGACAGAGCGCGCCCACATGCCGGCAAGCGAGGAAGTCGCCGCCATCAATACGGCGATGTCGGATATTCCCGAGGGTTCGGTCATGGTTTCACTGCCGGCACCAATCGAGGAACTTGGCGGGGGCTCGGGCTTCAGCTTCGTGCTGCAGGATCGCGGCGGCAAGGGTCTCCCGGCCCTCATGGCGGCCCAGGCCCAATTGCTCGACCTTGCGTCCAAGTCGACCAAGCTGTCCAGCATCTACCAGAACAGCCTGCCGAACGGTCCCAATGTCGAGCTCGAGATCGATCGCAACAAGGCGCAGGCCCTCGGCGTGGCGTTCCAGTCCATCAGCGATACACTCGCGACGGCCATCACCTCGAGCTATGTGGGCGACTTCTCCAATGGCGGCAAACTGCAGCAGGTCATCGTCCAGGCCGACGCCCGCTACCGCATGAATGTCGATGACGTGCTCAAGCTCTTTGTCCGCAATGACAAGGGCGGCATGGTCTCGATGAGCGAAGTGGTGACGGCAAAGTGGAACAGTGCCCCTGCGCAGATTTCGAGGCACAATGGCTATATGGCCAACACGCTGCAGGGCCAGGGCGCGCCCGGTGTTGCGAGTGGCGACGCCATGGCCGAGGTCGAGCGCCTCGTCCAGCAGCTGCCGGAGGGCTTCGGCATCGAATGGACCGGTGAGTCCCTCCAGGAGCGGCAGTCCGGTGCCCAGATGCCGATGCTGATCGCCATCTCCATACTGGTCGTCTTCCTGGTGCTCGCTGCCCTTTACGAGAGTTGGACCGTGCCCCTATCCGTGATGATGATGGTGCCTCTGGGGATCATCGGCTCGGTCGCGGCGGTGCAACTGGGTGGACAGTCCAACGACGTGTTCTTCAAGGTGGGCCTGATTACCGTCATCGGCCTCTCCGCCAAGAACGCCATTCTGATCGTTGAGTTTGCCAAGGCGAAGCTGGAGGAAGGCTGGGCCCTGCGTGATGCGATCGTCGAGGCGGGCTGGCTGCGCATCCGGCCGATCGTCATGACCTCGCTTGCCTTCGCCCTCGGCGTGATGCCGCTCGTTCACGCCCATGGCGCGAGCGCCGAGACCCAGAAGGCGCTGGGGACGGGCGTCCTGGGCGGGGTGATCGCGGCCACCGTTTTCGCCCTGATCTTCGTGCCCGTCTTTTACTTCGTCGTGATGTCGATCTTTGGCCACAGGTCCAAAAACCTCACCCAAACGGCCACAATCGAACATGCGGGATCCGACCATGCATGAGCTGGACGACGACTTGGCTCACTATGAGGCTTCGGCTCGGCAACACACGCCCTGGAGGCGTGTGATTGCTCTCTTCCGCCCCCACCGCAAGGCGCTACTGATCATCCTCTGTCTGATCGTCATTGCCGGTATTGCCGGCGCGACCGCGCCTTTCCTGATGCGCAGCATCATCGATGATGCATTGCCCGCCAGGGACGCGGCGCTCCTGGTCTGGCTCTGCGCCGGGCTTATCGGTATTGCCATTTTGTCAGCCGTTGCTGGCGTGCTGCAAGCCTATGTCTCGACCCATATCGGCCAGCAGATCATGCATGAGCTGAGGGTGACGCTCTACGAGCACTTGCAGTCACTTTCGCTGGCCTTTTTCGCCACGGCGCGCACCGGCGAAGTGCAGTCGCGCATGTCCAGTGACATTGCCGGTCTGCAGTCGCTGTTCACCAATACCGCGACCGACGTCGCGCGTAACGTCAGTGTCGTGCTGACGACCGTGGCGGCTATGGTTCTGCTCGACTGGCGCCTGGCGCTCGCATCACTCGCCTTCATGCCGCTGCTTCTCTGGCTCAATAACCGAGTAGCCGCTCTGCGCGAGCGTATCACCTTCCAGCAGCAGGAGCGGATCGCCGATATGTCGGCGACGGTCACCGAGTCCCTCTCGGCTGGCGGCTTTATT
>CAXBKI010000145.1:0-6936 GCA_963975955.1 uncultured Devosia sp. | reverse complement strand
CGGCAAACACCGGCAGCAGGGGCTGTACGGAATAGACGGCGGCAAAAACGGAAAATGCAGCCAGAAACAGAGCGGCCGAGGCGCGCCAATAGTCGGATGTGCCGCGCTCTATCTTGGTTACGGTCAATGCAGTCACTATCCCTGGTTCGCCGAGCACGGGCCGGAAAAAATCCCGGCTGCTGACGACCATCCGCCTGCGCTGACCTGTAGGACGCTATCTTTGATCGATGCGCGCACTGCCGTCAAACGTTGCGCACCGCCTATGTTGTCCGGACCGCGGCCCTGTTAAAGGATGCGCCGCCGAAACACCGAGTGCGCATAACAGGCCGACCCACCGATGACCATCAAACCCATTCTTGCCCGCATCGAGAGCTTTCCCGTGGCAGGGCGCTTCACCATCGCGCGTGGCAGCCGCACCGAGGCCCGCGTGATCCGCGTCGAGATCGAGCGCAACGGTATCGCAGGCACTGGCGAATGTGTTCCCTATGCGCGCTATGGGGAAACTGCCGAAGGCACCCTGGCGGCAATCCTGGCACAGTCGCCGGCGATTGCGGCGGGCATGAGCCGAGCAGAACTGCAGGGCGCCATGCCGCCCGGCGCTGCCCGCAACGCGCTTGATTGTGCCCTGTGGGACCTCGAGGCCCGCGCTGCCGGCGTGGATGTTGGTACCCTGGCTGGTCTCGCTTGGCCGCAGACGATGACGACTGCCTTTACCATCAGCCTCGATACGCCAGGGGCGATGGCCGCTGCAGCGGCCCGTTCTGCACATCTGCCGCTGCTCAAGCTCAAGCTGGGGGCGCCCGGAGACCTCGACCGTCTGGCAGCCGTCCGCGCTGCGGCTCCGGACACCCGACTTGTCGTGGACGCCAATGAGGGCTGGGTTCCGGGCGATCTGCCTGACTTGCTCAAGGCGTGTGCGCAGGCCGGGGTCGAACTGGTCGAACAGCCCTTGCCAGCCGGCCAGGATGACGTGCTCGGCCGGATCGAGCATGCTGTGCCAATCTGTGCCGATGAGAGCGTGCACGCGCTGGCCGGGCTTGAGGCGCTGCCGGGTCGGTATGATGCCATCAACGTCAAGCTGGACAAGACAGGGGGGCTAACCGAGGCGCTTGCCCTTGTCCAGCGCGCTGGCGAACTCGGTCTTTCTGCCATGGTCGGTTGCATGCTCAGCACCTCGCTCTCGATGCTGCCCGCGACATTGCTTGCGCCATTTGCGCGCTGGATCGACCTTGATGGCCCCTTGCTGCTGGCACAAGATCGGCCAGGCGGGCTGAGCTATCGCGACGGCATGCTCGACCGCTCGACAGCGACACTATGGGGTGGCTGAGGTGGCGCGGGGATGGGTGACGTCGCGCGTTTTCTGCAGCGCGTCGACCGTTTGATCATAGCGCTGATGGGCGACGCCGAGGAAGACGCAGTCGACAATCGCCAGCTGGGCAATGCGACTGACCATGGCGCCGGCGCGCAGCCGGCTTTCGCGGGCATGGCTGATCAGGCTCTCGTCCGCCATCTGGGCAAGCGGTGAATCGGGCGACCCCGTGACTGCCACGGTCAGCGCGCCGGACTGGCGCGCAATTTCGAGATAGCGCACCGTGTCTCCGGTATTGCCGGAATGCGAAAATCCCAGCGCCACCGTATCCTTGGGGGACAGCAAGGCAGCGGACCACGCTTCATGCGGGTCGGCCAGCAGAAAGGCATTGCGCCCAATGCGGAAAAGCTTGTGATGCAGATCCTGCGCCACAAACTGGCTGGCGCCAATGCCGAACAGCAGGATGCGCTGGGCTCTGTCGAGCGCGGCCACAACCCGGTCCAGCGCCGCGAAATCGAGGTTCGAGACGGTTTCGTCGATCGCCAGCATTTCCAGCGTGGCCACCTTGGACGCCATCTCCTGCAGCGTGTCAGACTGGGCAATTTCCGCGCCCATTGTCATGCCGGAGCGGAACTGAGCGGCCTCCCGGCCAAGTTCGGTGGCCAGCGACATTCGCAAATCCGTGTACCCGGACAAGCCCAGCACACGGCAGAACCGGATGACAGAGGCCACCGAGGTGCTGCTGGCGGCGGCAAGGTCTGAAATCGTCCTGTCCAGCACAATGGCAGGGTTGTCCCGGATGACGGCGGCCACGCGCTGCATGGCTGGCGTGAACTTGTCGTTGGAGGCTTCGATCGTCGATTGAATGCCCAACTGGCTACACCTTTCGCACATCGGTCCCTTCATGTGCCCGAGTCGACATGAGGCGACGAGGCCCAACCAGCATAGCTGATGTTGCAACCGACTGTAACAAAAGTTCAAGAGGGCGGTATAATCTGAAACATGTTGACAGCTGCAGCGCAGACTTCCTAGGCTCCATCCAGCAAGTCTGGTGTCGATCTGGGCGAGCGCGACTGGCCGGCGGGCAGGGGGTAACTGCTTGGCGCCGGATCTGCCGCGTCCGCCGCCTGCGACAGTCAATGATTGCGAATTCAGTCGAATTCCGCCTGATCCGGCGGATGCAGACCACAAGGAGGGAATTGTAATGCACTGGACGAATCCACGGATAATTCTGGCGGGACTGGCCGTTGCCACCGCATTGTCGACCACGGCCATCGCGCTGCCCGCGCAGGCCGCCGGTTTGCGCATGGCCTGGTCGCAGGACGCCACGGGCCTTGACCCGCACAAACAGACCGCATTTTCCTCATTGCGGCTGCTAGAGCTCATTTATGAGCCGCTGGTTCGGCTTGACGCTGACCTCAATGTCATTCCCGCCATCGCCGAGAGCTGGGAGTTCTCTGCCGACGCCAAGACGCTGACATTTCAACTCGACCCCAAGGCAAAGTTCACCAACGGCAATCAGGTAACCTCTGCCGATGTGAAGGCCTCGTTCGAGCGGCTGCTTGACGAGGCCACCGCCGCCGCCGCCCGCTCGAACTTCGTATCCATCGAAAGCATCGATACGCCCGACGACGCCACTGTGGTGTTTCATCTCAGCACGGCAGATGTGCCGATCCTGGTCGCGATGGCCACCATCAATGCGGCCATCGTGCCGGCCAGCGATATCGAGGCCGGCACGATTGGCACCGAGGCCGTGGGCTCGGGCCCCTTCAAGCTCGACTCCTGGGAACCCAACGCCAAGGAAGTGCTCAGCGCCAATACCGATTGGGCCGGTGGCGCGCTCAATATCGACGGCATCACCATCTCGGTCCTGCCCGACGAATCCGCAATCCTGGCCTCGCTGCGTGCCGGCCAGATCGATTTTGCCCTGCTCAACGATCCCCTGATCGCCACGCTGGTCCCCAACGAGCCCAACCTTGAACTCAACCGCGTGCCCGGGCTTGCCTATAACGTGCTTCAGCTTAATCCCTCGCGCGCGCCAATGGACAACCTCCAGGTACGTCAGGCCATTTCCTGTGCGGTCGATCGCCAGGAAATCGTCGACTCCGCCCTTGCCGGTGAAGGCAAGGTGACCGGGCCGCTGACCATGCCGGCCTTCGCCGAGGATCCGGATACGCTGTTCTGCTACAAGCAGGATGTGGCCAAGGCCAAGCAGCTCATGGCGGATGCCGGTTTCGCTGATGGCTTCAGCGCCACAGTCATCGCCGCCAATGGTGAGCCGCCGGTTGCCTCTTCCGAAGCGCAGGTGCTGCAGAGCCAGCTTGCCGAGATCGGCGTCAAGCTCGACATCAAGATGATGGAGCTCAATGTCTATGTGGATGCCTGGCTGGCCGGCGATTTCGATATGGCCGTTGCCCAGAATGGCGGACGTCCCGATCCCTATCCGATGTACAACCGCTACTTCACCAAGGATGGCAACCTGCAGAAGGTATCGAACTTCGCGGATGACGAGCTGGACAGCCTGATGAAGCAGGGTCAGGCCGAGACCGATCCGGCCAAGCGCGTGGAAATCTTCCATGCGTTCGAGCAGCGCCTTGCCGAACAGTCGCCATGGATCTGGCTGTCGACCGGCTATAGCTATACGGCCCAACTCAAGACAGTGACGGGCTATGAAGGCTCGCCGACCGGTACGCTGTTCGGCTTGACCAAAGTCTCCGTCCAGTAAGTCCAATCCGGGTCGGCCCAAGGGCCGGCCCACTCTCCGCGAGGCCGATTTTAATGAACTATGTGGCGCAGCGGCTGTTGACGTTTCCACTGATCCTGCTGGGTGTTTCCGTCCTGGTCTTCGTCTCGATCCGGCTTATTCCCGGCGACGCGATTACCGCCATGCTGGGCACCGAGGCCGGCCTTCTGACCCCCGACCAACGCGCTTCGCTCGCTGCCTATTTCGGCATCGATCAACCGATCTGGTCGCAATATCTGCGCTGGTTCCTCGGGCTGTTTCAAGGCGATCTGGGTATTTCCTCGATCTATGGCAAGCCCGTGCTGAGCGTCAACCTCGAGCGGTTTCCGCTGACCCTGCAACTGGCGTTGATGTCCATGGTCATTGCCCTGGGTGTCGGCGTTCCGCTTGGCGTCCTGGCGGCTACCCGCAATGAGCGTCCCAGCGATCTGGTGGTGCGCATCCTGGCCATGCTGGGTCAGTCCACCCCCAGCTTCGTCATCGGCGTGCTGATCATCTATGTGCTGTCGGTGTTCTTTGGGGTCGTTCCGGCCATGGGCACGTTCACCCCGGTATTCGTTGATCCGCTGGCCAGCATCGGCCAGCTGTTTTTCCCCGCCATTACGCTCGGCTTCGCCTTTGCAGCATCGGTTACCCGCATCGCGCGTTCCTCGATGCTGGACGTACTCAGCGACGACTATATCCGCACCGCGCGCTCCAAGGGCACCTCGCCCATGAGCGTGATCTGGCACCATGCCTTGCCCAATGCGCTGATCCCGGTGGTGACGCTGTCCGGGGTGGAGTTTGGCTACCTGCTGGGCGGGGCGGTGATTGTGGAGCAGATTTTTGCCCTGCCGGGACTCGGGCGCCTCGTGCTCGACGCCATCACCCAGCGTGACTATGCGCTCGTACAAGGGACAGTGCTGTTCGTGGCTTTCAATTTCCTGGTGGTCAACTTGCTGGTTGATCTTGCCTATGTCGCGCTCGATCCGCGCATCCGCCTCGGGGGCCGCTGATGATCCGGGTTCTTGGCGCGCTGTTGCGGCATCCGTCCGGTCGTATCGGCCTGGTCATCATCGGGCTCTATCTCGCTATTGCCCTGTTGGGCGCACTTGGTCTGACCCCGCATCCTGCCCTCAAGCAGTTCATGATCGACCGGCTCAAGGGACCCAGCGCGACCTATTGGATGGGCACCGATCTGCTGGGCCGCGATACAGCCAGCCGGCTGATGCTGGGCATCGGGCAATCCATGCTCATCGCCTTTTCCTCGGTGGCCTGGGCTGCCATTGCCGGCACGATCATCGGCCTGCTGTCCGCCTGGCTCGGCGGGCTCTGGGATGGCGTGCTGATGCGCTTCATGGACGTGCTGCTGGCATTTCCGGCCATTCTGCTGGCGCTGCTGATCATCGCCATTGTCGGCCCGGGCACCCTGACCAGTGTCACCGCCATCGGCATCGTCTATACGCCCATTTTTGCCCGCGTCGTGCGCGGGCCGGCCCTCTCGCTCAAGCGCCGCGATTTCGTGGATGCCGCGCGCACCTTTGGCAGTTCCCAGCGCTATATCCTGACCCGACATCTGCTGCTCAACCTGGTCGCGCCACTGGCCGTTCAGGTGACACTGGCACTGGCCTGGGCACTGCTGACCGAAGCCGGTCTGTCATTTCTGGGGTTGGGTACGCAGCCGCCAACGCCATCGCTCGGCCTGATGCTGGCGGAAAGCAAGAACCTGATGCAGCAAGCCCCCTGGCTGATGATCTTTCCCGCACTGACCATCATGCTGGGCATTCTCGGTTTCAACCTGGCGGGCGACGCGCTGCGTGACATTCTCGATCCGCGCACGCAGGGGAGGACGGCATGACACAATTGCTTTCCGTTCGTGATCTGCGTGTCGGCTTCGGTCAGGAGCCCAAGGCCAATGAGGTGGTCAAGGGCGTCAGTTTCGATCTGATGGCCGGCCAGACCCTGGCGATTGTCGGGGAGTCTGGGTCCGGCAAGTCGGTGACGGCGTTGTCGGTCAATCGGCTCGTCGATTTCGGCGGTGGCCGCATTACCGGCGGCTCGATCCTGTTCCAGCGCAGCGATAGCACCAGTCTCGATATCACCCGGGCGGACGAGAAGACGATCCGCCAGATACGCGGCAGTGGCATCGGCATGATCTTTCAGGAACCGATGACCTCGCTCAACCCTGTGCACACCGTTGGTGCCCAGATCGAGGAGGCTTTCCGGCTCAACCGCGGTTTGCGGGGCGCTGCGGCCCGCCAGGCAGCGCTCGACGTGCTGGACCGCGTCCGTATCCCGGATGCCAAATCGCGCCTGGGCTATTATCCGCATCAGTTGTCGGGCGGCATGCGCCAGCGCATCATGATCGCCATGGCGCTGGCCAGCAGCCCCCGCCTACTGATCGCCGATGAACCGACTACTGCGCTCGACGTCACGGTGCAGGCTCAGATCATGGCGTTGCTCGCCGAACTGCGCGCCGAAACCGGCATGGCGATGATTTTCATCACCCACGATATTGGGCTGGTGGCCGGCATTGCCGACAACATCATGGTCATGCAGCAGGGCGTTGTCGTCGAGCAGAACCAGATCGATACCGTGCTCGACAATCCGCAGCACGACTATACCCGGCACCTGCTCAAGGCCGTGCCCCATTTCAGTGGCGGACAAGCCGTGCGCACCGATGGAAAGCGGGCCCAGGGGCATGCGCCCATCGTCACGGTGGACGATCTGGTCGTCCGCTTTCCAGTAGGCAAGGGCCCGTTCCGCGCCAAGACGGCGGTCCACGCCGTCGATGGCGTCAGTTTCGACCTGCAACCGGGCGAAACGCTGGCCATTGTTGGCGAAAGCGGCTCGGGCAAGTCGACCACGGCGCGAGCCATTCTCGGCCTGGTCTCCAGCCAGCGCG
>CAXBKI010000144.1:0-6946 GCA_963975955.1 uncultured Devosia sp. | reverse complement strand
CTGGTCGATTTCAGAAATGGCGAGGTGCTGGTGGGGCGGTTCTTCTTTATCGCCGACCCCGATGGCTACCAGATCGAAGTCATCCAGCAGGGCGGCCGGTTCGGCTGATCTCACTTCACCTCTCCCCCAAGGGGAGAGGCAAGAACCTACTTTGCCTTGAGCGGCAGACCCAGGCCGATCAGTTCCTGGCGCAGCATCACCGGATCCTTGAAGTGGATACCCTGCATGCCGAAATTGCGCGCCGAGATGATATTGGGCTCACTGTCATCGATGAAGACGCAGTTTTCCGGCGCGATGCCATAGCGCTCACAGAAGACGCGATAAAGGCGCGGGTCCGGCTTCACCAGGCCCTCAAGCCCGGAAACGATAACCCCGTCGAATTTCTCCAGGAACGGCCATTCAGGCAGGCAGCTTACCCATTTTTCCCAGGAGAAATTGGTGATGGCAAAGGTCGGGATTTCCTGCTCGATCAACTCGTCATGAATGTCGATCGTCCCCTGGATGAACCCGCCCAGCGTCTCCTTCCAGCGCAGATCGAATGCCTGGATTTCGCGCCAGTATTTGGGGAAGCGGGTGATCAGCTTGGCGACGCCTTCCGAGTAGATCTCGCCGGCGTCAAATTCCAGATTCCAGGCCGATGTGCAGATGTTCTGGTGAAACCAGACCGCATCTTCTTCGCTCTCGAACAGCTTGCGGAACAGATAGAGCGGGTTCCAGTCGACGAAAACGCCGCCAAGATCGAAAACGGGGACAAGCGTGTCGGTCATATCGGAGCACTGCCACAAGGAGGGATGATACCGGCTTGTGCCATGCCTGCCCGGCGACGGGCAAGCCTAGGAGGTCAACTTTATCTTTTCACGGAACCGGGGGATGTAGAAGTTCTCGCGCGACAGCGGGATGGCCTTGTCAAAGACGATGCCAAACAGCGGCGTATAGGTATCCTGGCACTCCGTGACGATGACATATTGCTCATTGGCCAGAGCCTTGATCTCGTCGGGCAGGATATAGGTGGACCCTACGGCATGGGCCCCTGTCGTCTGCGCCACCTGCCCCACATAACGCTTTGACCAGTCCACCGTGGCATTGCCATCCTTGTCGACATAGACCTGCGAGACGAACTGGACCAGGCCGTCAGCGGCATAGGGCGTCATGATGCCACCGGCAATCTTGACGTAGTCGTCAAGCGTGGTGCGGCTGATCTCGCCATTGGCGCGCGCCACCAGGTCGCCCACCGCGCCGGACACGGTCTGGACCTTGCGGTCGATGGAAATGAGCGTGCTGCCCTCGACCATGCCGATATAGAGCAGCAGCATGAAGGGCAGGATCAGGGCAAATTCGACCATTGCACTGCCCGCCTCGCCACGCCCGAAGCGGCCAGACAGTCGCGCCAATGGGGATTGCGCGCCCATCAATAGGGCTCGTTGCGAAAGACGGCGGCCGTGGCGAGCAGGCGTTTCTGCTCCGGCAAATTGGCCAGTGTCATGTCGCCGATCGACAGGATAATCGGCCATTTGTAATAGACCTGCACCAGCATGGTGCTCGAACGGGTGCCCGAGGTATAAGCTTCCGGTCGCGTCCACTTGCAGTTCGCCGCGCAGTTCCAGTCCACCGGCGGCGATATCGACACCCCGGCGAAGTCGTCGACGGTCTGCACCTCGACATATAGCGCGTTGCAATCACCAAACAGGCCGAACAGGCGGTCGCAGATGCGCGCCTTGAAATCCTCCACAGAGGTGATCGTGCCCTGCGCCTGGCCCGTGCGAATGTAACGGCTGGCGTCCTGCACCGCACTTTCGAGCACCTGGCTGGACAGAAACACCACCGAGGTTTCCAGAATTGCGCCGATTATCGAGAAGAAAGGCAGTGCCAGCAGGCCGAATTCGACGGCCGTGGTACCCCGATTGTCGCGCGCAAATCCGCCTCGCCGCCTGGCGAGCAGCGCTCGTCCGATCAGTGATCGTAATGGGATGGCCATCGGTTACGCCCTGGTGCTCTCTGGCAAAGCTAGCGGAGCATGGCTAACTCAAGGTTAGGATCGGCTGCGCGTATTTCGGCAATTGTGCGGTGGGTTAACCGGCGGTTACCGCGCGGTGCGTGCTACTTGCCCCGCGTTACTTGCCCATTGCCTCGATCAGGCTGGACGACGCAACCGCCTGGCCGGAGAAGTCGGTATCGTCGCCCATCATGACGATGTTCTGGCACACCGGCGCACAGGCAAGGCTCGTCCGCGCCTGGCCCTGATAGACCGTGGTGACCCCGGCCTGCATCTGCACCACCTCGACAATGGTGTCGGCAATCGGATTGCCGGCACTGTCGAGCACGATAAGGTTTGTCTGGCCAAAGCTCTTGCCGGTCAGGATCAGGGTTTTGGGATCCTGTATGGTCACATCGGCAATGCCGGGATTGCCCACGATCACCGTCGCGGCAGGCGCGCTGATCCGCAGGATCCGGGCCATGTTCACATTGACATTGATGGGCGCAACATCTTCGGCAATCGCCGGCGCCGCGCTCAGGCCAGATGCCAGTGACAGGCAGACTGCGATGACGGCGACGAAATTGGTGCGCATGATTGTCCCGGCGGTACTGATACTCTATGCCGCCATTTTCCGCCCGAATGGTGAATAATTGGCAAACGTCAGATCGCGCCCGCCGCCAATGCTGATTTCAATGCTGCGGTGGACATCAAGAGCGTGTTGCATCAACGTTGAGTTGTGGCGGAAATCGGCAATATAAAAGTCGAGTGTTGTATTGTCGAAAGTAGATACAATTAAATACTAATGCTTAATATTGCGGTAACTATATTTAACCTGTTGTGGTTTGCGTAGGCTTTGCTGCTGCCGATTAACACCTTTTCAATCAGTAAGGCATAGGTTCGGTCCATGTTCGATGTGTGACGTGTCGAACGATGGCGTCTCTTGATGACGTATTAAATGGAGTCTGGGAATGAACCTCTTCGCACGCTTCGCGCAGGACGAGTCCGGCGCGACCGCAATTGAATACGGCCTTATCGCCGCTCTGATCTCGGTCGGTATCATTGTTGCCGTTTCGGCACTGGGCAACAGCCTGGGTGACACCTTCACCAAGATCACCAACGAGCTCGACACCGCCAATAAGTAAGCGGGTCGGTCGCACCAGGAATTGAGCGGGGGAGGCCTTAGGCCTCCCCCGTTTTCGTTTGAGATTTGTTAACCCTGATTGGGCAGTTTGGGCGCGTCAGGCATGCCCTGGCGGGGAGCCCCGTTATGATATCGAGCGTCGCATTGCTGCTGTTTCCTGCCGGCATGGCCCTGGCAGCAACATCAGACCTGCTCACCATGACAATTTCCAACAAGCTCGTGCTGGCGCTGACGGTGGTGTTCTTTGCCGTCGCTTTTGCCGTCCAGCTGCCGCTCGACGTCCTGCTCATGCATCTGTTGTGCGGGTTCGCGGTGCTGGCGGTGGGCTTTGTCTTTTTTGCGCTGCGCTGGATCGGTGGCGGCGACGCCAAGCTGGCGGCGGCAACCGCACTCTGGATCGGGTTCGAGGGGGCGGCGCCCTATCTTGTCTATGCTGCGCTATTGGGCGGCGTGCTGACACTGGGGATACTGGCGCTGCGCAATCTGCCCCTGATGCCGGTGCTGGCCCGCTACCAGTGGCTGGAACGCCTGCATGATCGCAAATCAGGTGTGCCCTATGGCGTGGCCCTGGCGATAGCGGGCCTGTTGACCTACCCCGGATCCATTATATTCGAGCGCCTCGCGGTCTGAATACTGACCATCAATAGTGTTGGGTGCACCAAAATCAGTATTGGCCGGAGTGGTTCGGGCGATATTCTGAATTGCCCGATATTGCAGGTTTGCCGATTGTTAACTGATCTTGCAAAGGTTCGATTAACCAAACTTTGACCCTTTGGGTGCACAGTTCGGCCGGAAGAACTGGGCTGTTTGGCCCTCAGTACAACCGGAGTGAGTCATGAAGCCGGCGCGCATCATTCTGCTGCTTGTTGCCCTTGTTGCCGGCGGCCTGGCGGCTTTCCTGGTGACCCGGGGCGGCGGCGCCCCAGCGCCGCAGCCTCAATATGTCACCGAGGTGGTCCAGGAAGAAAAAGCCCGGATTCTGGTGGCCAAATCGGCTATCGGGGTCGGTGAACGGCTCAATCAGGAGACCGTCGAATGGCAGGACTGGCCTGCCGGCGCGTTGCGCGCCGACTATGTCACCATTGCCGCCATGCCCGATGCGCAGGCCGAGCTGACCGGCGCCATCGCCCGCTACGAATTCTTTCCCGGTGAGCCCATCCGCCAGGCCAAGCTGGTCAGCGCCGGCCAAGGCTATCTGTCGGCAGTCCTGTCGCCAGGCATGCGGGGCGTTTCGGTTGGCGTCAGCGCCGTCTCGAGCGCCGGCGGCTTCATCGTTCCCAATGACCATGTCGACGTCGTTCTGACCACCCAGGGAGCAGGGGGCGAGCGCTCAGAAGTCATTCTGGCCAATGCGCGGGTCCTGGCCATCGGCAAGCGCCTGGGCGAAGTCGGCGCCAGTGGCGGCCAGAGCGAGCAGGAGGTTGCCGCCGGCGACACGCCGCAGGCCATCACTTTTGACGACTCCACCATCGCCACGCTTGAACTCGACCCCAACCAGGCCGAGACGCTGATCAATTCGGCCACCCGGGGTCAGCTCAGCCTGACGCTGCGGTCGGTCGCCGATTTCGGCGGCGAGAACCTGGCGCAGGTGCCCAACAACAACCAGACGGTGCGGGTGTTCCGCCGCGGCAGGGAAGAAAGCGTCATGGCCGGCAGCAGCGCCCCGGTTCAGCTCACCAGCCCGGGCAGCGGCGTCACGACCGAGCAGCCCGAAGCAATGCCCCTTTAGGGTGGAGAACATCATGCAATCGTATCTCGCCAATCTCCACCGCCGGGCCGCTCGCCTGCTCCTCGCCCCCCTTGTGGTCGCGGTGCTGGCAACGGGCACGTTCGGCCTGGCCCCGGCTGGCGCCGATGACACGCATGTCAGGATCTCCCCGACCGCCTATGGCGCGACGCGCAAGCTCGACGTCGAGATCAACAAAACCGTCCTTGTCGACCTGCCCGCAGGCGCCGCCGAGGTCGTGGTATCGCAGCCCAATGTCGCCGCGGCCATCATGCGCACGCGGACACGGGCCCTCGTCCAGGGCGTCAGCGGCGGCGACACCAACATCTTTTTCATCGACGATCAGGGCCGCACCATTGCGGTGCTGGACGTCAAGGTCAGCGTCGAACCCTCACAGGTGGGCAATGCGCTCGAAGCGGCGCTGGCGCGCGTCATTCCCGGCTCCAAGATCGGGGTTGAATCGGTGATCCTGGAAGGCAAGATCAACCGCGTTGTCCTGACGGGCTCGGTGCTGTCCAGCGAGGACAGGGATCGCGCGCTGGCGGTGGCCATTCAATATGCCGGTTCGGCCGACAACGTTGCCAGTATCCTCGATATCTCGGGCAGCCAGCAGGTCATGCTCCAGGTCACCGTGTCCGAGGTCAAGCGCGAGGTCGCCAAGCAGCTCGGCATCAACCTGGGTGCGGTCTTCAACGTGGGCACCACCAATCTGCTGCAGTTCGCCAATACGCTGTTGACCGACGCCTTCCCGCTGACCGGCATCGACGCCAGTTTCTCCTCGGGCGGCAACGGCGTCGCCGCGGCCATTCGCGCCCTGGAAGGACGCGGCGCCCTGCGGGTTCTGGCCCAGCCCACGCTGACCGCCATCTCGGGCGAGGAGGCAACCTTCCTGGCCGGTGGCGAAATGCCGTACTACACCTATGAAGAGGCCGACAATGGCACGCGCACCAGAACCGTGCTGTTCAAGCCCTATGGCGTCGAGCTCAGCTTCACCCCGGTGGTCAAGTCCAACGGCACGATCAGCATGAAGGTCTCGACCTCCGTCTCCGAGCCTCAGGCCGATCTGTCGATCACCAAGCGGCAGGCGAGCACCTCGGTCGAACTGACCAGCGGCACCACCCTGGCGATCGGCGGCCTGCTCGAGGAAAAATCCAAGCAGCAGATCAACCAGTTCCCCGGTCTGGGCGACATACCGATCCTGGGCGCCTTGTTCCGGTCACGCGACTTTCAGACCGAGCAGACCGAGCTGGTCATTCTGGTAACGCCCTATCTGGTGGCTCCCAGCCCGGCCAATACGATTGCCGTGCCGACCGACAAATCCTACCCCGCCAGCGATGCCGAGAGCATTTTCCTGGGGCGGATGGAGAATATGTACGGCGTGGCGGGAAGCGGGGAGATGCGCGGCAGCATTTCGGGTTCGGTCGGTTTTGTTCTCGACTAGCCCAGAGCGATTATTGCGAGCCGGCGACCGGACGCTGTCCGGCCGCCAATGGTTCCGGGGACGGCACGCCGGCCCTGGTCAAGGAGAGTAGGTTTCATGAGTTTTCTCAGCCCCGACGCCAAGAAGGGCGACGAGCCCGCAGCCGATATCGCTGCCGGCGCGCGTCTTATTCCGCGCATCACCATCCAGGCTTTCTGCGAGCACTCCCAGACCGCTCAGCTGGTCGAGAGCGCCATCTATGACCGGCGCATGTCCAAGGTCGCCCTGACCACGCACAATGGCGGCATTGATGGCGCCGTCGAAACCTACAAGTCCAATCCGACACCCAACCTGATCATTGTCGAGAGCACGCTGGCGCCCGAACTGATCCCCGGAGCGCTCGAGAAACTGGCCGAAGTCTGCGACGCCTCGACCCGCGTTGTCGTGCTTGGGCACGTCAATGACGTGCTGCTCTATCGCGAACTGATCCGCTCGGGCATCTCCGAATATATCGTGCTGCCCGCCACGGCCAGCCAGATCGTTTCGGCGATCACCGAGCTGTTCGCCTCCGAAAACGCTGCACCCATCGGCCGTACCGTGGGCTTCGTCTCGGCCAAGGGCGGGGCCGGGGGCTCGACCGTGGCGCACAATGTCACCTGGGCCATCGCGACGGCGCTGCGCCAG